>NZ_JBEOPO010000025.1:0-73343 GCF_040310145.1 Shewanella sp. S1-49-MNA-CIBAN-0167
AATACCTAACAGATTGTTAAATTTGGCAATAATTCACACGCCAATACATTCTTACTGAGCCAAGTGCATAGGCATGTTATTTATTGTGTTTATTTATTGTGATTAATACTGCTTAGCAAAGCAAATTGATCACTCATTGTGCCATGGCCCTAGGTTGCGTCAACGGTGTATTTCAATATCGCTTGTTATCATTTGACGAAGCGCCCCGTGAGTTGAACTGGAGATTATGTAGCATAACTAATCTCTGTTAGGGGTTAACCACAGTGACTATTTACCCTCCTGTAGTGCTTGGGGCTTGTATTTATGAACAAAATCACCACACTGAGCGTGTTAACTTATTTTGCAGTAACAGGAACGTCAGATGATAAAACAAAAAATAGTATTAATCACAGGTGCATCTAGTGGTATCGGTGAAGCCACAGCCAAAACGTTAGTCAAAAGCGGTCACAAGGTGATACTGACTGCCCGCAGACAAGAGAAATTGGATAACTTGGTGGCCATGCTAGGGGAAGATAATGCCCTAGCCATTGCCGCCGATGCGACCCAATTTGATGCATTAGAAAAGGTCGTGACAGCTGGCATCAACAAGTTTGGCAGACTGGATGTGGCCTTCGCTAACGCAGGCACCGGGGTAACCACTTCGGGTACCGAACAGGGGGATCCAGATGAGTGGTCAAAACTTATCGATATCAACATCAAAGCCTTGTTATGGACGGCCAAGTTAACCCTGGCCCACTTACGTGAAACCAAGGGGCATTTTATTTTAACCAGCTCAGTGGCTGGGCGTACGTCACATAAAGGGTCGATTTACGGTGCCAGTAAATGGTTTGCTTATGGCTTTGGCCAGAACTTGGCCGAAGAAATGGCCCAATGGGGCGGACGCTGCACTACCATTGCTCCTGGTATGGTCAACACCCCATTTTTTGATGAGCCTAAACCCGATAAATTAGACCCGGTTGATGTAGCCGAAGCGGTACTTTTTGCTATTGAAGCAGAGCAGCGCTGCAGTGTACGTGAAATATTTTTAATGCCAACACATTAATATCGCGGCTATCACGCGCCCTGATCGAAGCGAACAGGTGTTCACTATCGGCTCAGCAAAAGACACGTTAGTGGCCATATAACCAGACCACAATAAGATGTGGCTGCAGATACAGGGCTCAATACTGTGCCCTGTTGCCCAATCGATCAGCCTAGACGCTACTCATTATTAGCCCAAGGTAACAGTTTGTGAGCCAAGGTGTTGGCTACACCTAATCTGATCGCGGCTTTATGGCGCATTATATACAAGGCTTGGTAACACAATGGCACTAAATACAAGCTAGTGACCGTTGAAAAGGTGAGACCACCAATAATGGCAATGGCCATTGGAGAATAAGGAGGCCCACCACCCCCTATTTGGGTGTCTCCTAAGGCTAATGGAACCAACCCCAGTACCGTGGTCGCGACGGTCATTAATACCGGACGTAATCGGGTTATGCACACACTTATAATCGTGTTGCTGAGCTTATCTAAATCGGGTGTCATTTGGTTGATTTGGTCTACCAGAACAATACCGTTATTGACCACTATGCCCATTAAGATGAGTATGCCAATCATTGACATCACCGACATGGGTGTACCGGTTAACCAAAGCGCCCAAAATACGCCAGTAATGGAGAACATGATTGAGGTAATAATAGCCGTCGGTAACACTAGCGACTCAAATAATGCCGCCATGACGATATAGATCATCGCAATAGCCAAAATCATATTCACAGCCATGATTGACTGGTCTTCATCTTGACGTTCAAAGCCACCGCGTAATGAGTAGCCGTAGCCATTAGGAAAATTCACCAAGTCCATCACTTGGGTAATTTCTTTTTGTGCTTCTTCGGTGGTGAGATCTTCAAGATTTGCGCCAATAGATAAAGCCGTTTGGCGGTTAAAATGACGAATAGTATCAAATCGAGGCACCACGGTTGCTTTGGCTAAGCTGTCTAGGGTATAGACTCGGTCACCTTGACGAATAATCGGTAACTGCTTAAGTTTTTCTAACGAATTTTGCCAGCTTTTATCATAGGCCAATTCGATGCGCAGTTCGCCGCTAGGATCATGACGAAATGACCGTAGCTGTGAGCCTCGCAATGCAATGGCAATATTTGTAGCGATATCGCTTAAGGTTAAATCAAGACGAGCGGCCATTTCTCGGTCAATGACCACTACTACTTCTTGTTGGGCACTATTCACTTCAGAACGCACATCCACTAAGCCTTCAATGTTGTCGAGTAATGGCACCACTTGTTCACTCAAAAGAATAAGTTCTGATGTTGAGCGTCCGGTTAAGGTTACGCGAATGCCGCTATTTTCATTACCCCAGCCAAATTGTGGCGTGGCAATCGAAAACTTAGGAAATCCTCCGCGGATCATTTTCTTTAACTCGCCCATGTCAATGGGAATGTCTTTTTGCAATAAAATGGTCGATTGTGCATCTTGTGGGGCGTAGTAACTGTAAACAGTATCAATGTAAAATGCGTCTTTGTTGCTGTATAAATACGCTTCCATGCTGTTAATCATCGCCTCGGTGACCGCTAAATTATGCCGACCTTCTAACTGATAATTAATGTATAAACGGTCATTACCTTCACCATCACCTTGATCTTGTTGCACCATACTTAACGGCAATGCAGTTGAAGCTAATATCACCAAAGCGATAACCCCAGAACGTTTTGGTCGGGTTAAAATCCACCTTAGGCTTCGCTCATAAAAACGCCCTAAGCGATTATTATCATTAGCGCTCTTCACTTCAAAATGAAAGTGATTGAGCATAAGTGGGATAAGAGTTTTGGCAACCAATAATGATGCCGCGAGCGAGATACAAATGGCCACAGCAACATGTTCTAAAAAGATGGTCAGCTGTACTTTAACGCCAAAAATATTCGGTAAAAACACAATCGCTGTGGTTAATGTACCGGCTAAAACCGCCAACGAGACTTTTTCCACGCCGGTTAACACGGCTCGTTGGTTAGCTTTTCTCTGACAGGTGTCGTCAATGTGTGCGGCTTGTTTTTCTTGTAGCACGCTTTCGGTGACCACTACCGCATTGTCAATTAACATGCCGATCGCCAATAATAACCCCATCATCGACAGAATATTCAAGCTGTAGCCTAAAAAGTACATACCCGCCAATGTCATACACAATGAAATTGGCACCGATGAAATAACCACTAAGGTCATTTTAAGGTTACGTAAAAACAGATACAGCACGCCAAATGACAATACCGCGCCCATTAATCCGGACAGCAGTAAGTCTTTCAGTGACGACTTAACGCCATAGGCTTGGTCTTCCATGATAAACAGCTTGATACCATTAAATTGCTGATCTTGCTTAACTTGCTCGATGACTTTGAGGACACGATCTGACACCTCAACTAAATTGGCGCCTGACTCTTTAAAGACATCAATACCCACGGCATATTTTTGATCTAAATGTCGGCCTTCTCTTTTTTCAGGTAGGGCATAGTTCACCTTCGCAATATCTTGCAAACGGATACCCGGCACAATAACCAGATTGTTAATATCATCAATACTGGTAAATTCGCCTTTGGGCGAGACTTGGTACACTCGAGCGTTTTCTCTGAGTGTACCAGCACTGATGACGAAGTTTTCCGCCAGTAAACGGGTGCGTAAATCGACACTGTTGAGGCTTGATGCCGCTAATTTATCGGCATCAAGTCGGATTTCAATCTGCTTTTGTTCAACTCCGTAAAGGGTGACTTTGGATACACCGTCAACCCGCTCAAGTGGCTTACGAAGTTGTTTTTCAAGCAAATCAAATGCATTAGAGAGCTCGCGATCACTTGAAATACGGATTGTCAGCACCGGCATGTCGGCGGTTGAGAATTGTTGGATCATGACGCGTTCAACATCTTTTGGTAATAAATGTCTTACCGAGTCTATTTTTTCACGTGCCTCAAGGCTTTTCATGGCCACTTCTTCACCCCATTTCATATTGAGCTGAATAAAAGCGCCGTCTTGGGTTGAATCAGAGCGCACTTCTTCAATACCGCTCATGGTGGCAAGTGATTCTTCCAGTACCTTGGTGATATCGCGTTCAACTTCTGCTGGGCTGGAGCCTTTGTAAGGCACTTGCACCACGATTTGCGGAATATCAATGCCCGGAAACATTTCCAGTGGCAACATCCGACTGGCCGCCATACCAAACAGCATAATAGCTAAGAAAAACATACAGGTGGTCACAGGGCGCTTTATCGCCAGTTGAGTGATACTCATGCTAGCGTCTCCGCAGTATTAAGCTCAAGGTCATTTTGGGTATATTGTTTACGGTCAAACAACGCATATAAGGTAGGGATCACCAATAATGTGAGTAAAGTAGACATGCTTAAGCCGAAAATTACTGTAATGGCCATCGGTGCGCGAACCTCACTGCCGTCGCCAATACCTATTGCCATCGGCAATAAACCTAAGGTGGTGGTGAGCGTGGTCATCATGATAGGGCGCAAGCGAGATTGCGCAGCTTCATTAATGGCGCTCAACTTATCCTTGCCTTCTCGGCGTAATTGATTGATACGGTCGACCAATACAATCGCATTATTGACCACAATACCTGCCAACATAATTAGGCCAATGAACACCACCACACTTAAATGGGTGCCGGTAATAAATAAGCCAATAATGCTACCTGCAACGGCCATCGGCACTGCAATCAAAATTAATAGCGGGTGTAGCAAGGATTCAAACTGGCTTGCCATCACTAAGTACACTAAGAAAATGGCCAAAACGAGGGCTATTTTCAACGATTCAAAAGATTGTTCCATTTCTTCATTTTGGCCGCCGAACCTGGCTTGAATTGAGCTAGGGAATTGCTGTTTAGCCAGTATCTGCTGGGCTTGGAGCACGGCTTCGCTTAAATCACCGTAGGCCAAGTTAGATGACACGATGGCAACGCGTTGTTGACTGATACGATTAATTGCTGAAGGACCAATTTGTAAGTCAATGGTGGCGATGGCACTTAATGGAATAGGCTGCGCGCTATTTGGGTTAATGATTAACGATTCAATGTCGCTGATTTGATCGCGTTCACTTAATTCACTACGGACTAATATATCAACTTTACGATCGCGCACCGTGAACTGGCTGGCAATAGTGCCGCCTACTCGTTGAGCAATACGGTTAGCGACAGTCGGTGCATCCATGCCTAACGCGGCTAGGCGGGCATGATCAAAGCGAATGCTGATCTCTGGCTGGCCATCACGAAGAGTGGTATTGATGTCACTAAAGCGGTCTGATTCTGACAAGGCATTAACCAGTCGGTCCGCGCTTTGTTTAAGTTGAACCAAATCATAGCCCGACAACTCAATTTCAAGTGGGGTTTTAAAGCTGAATAATTCAGGATGTTCAATCTGAGCCTCTAGCTCAGGGATATTTCTTGCGGTATTGCGCAGTACCTGACTAACCGTATTAAAGGCTAAAGGATCCGCTAACACCACTTGTAATCGGCCCCAGTTTTCACCGCCTCTGGCGGTGTCCGATGTCATTAAGCCACCGCTACCCGCTTGACTATAGGCGTGTTTAACATCGTCACGGTCTTTAATCGCTAGGGCTAACTGTTGTAATACGGCATCGGTTTCACTGACTTCAGTACCAGGAGGCAGTAAAATTTCAACATAAAATTCGCCTTGATTCATCGGTGGAATTAATTCTACACCTAACTTAGGCAGCAAACTGCTTGAAGCCAAGGTCATCACTAAAGCGATCACTAGGGTTAACACTTGGTGCCGCAGGGCATGGCGAAGTACGCGGTAATAGAACGATTCCACTATACGATATAGGACGTTAAATCCAGCACAAATGGGTTTTAGCAGCAAGCCAAACACGCTACTAACGAAACGGCTTATAACAATAGTTGCGGTTAACAAACCAGCGGGTAAATAGCTAAACAGTAACTTAAAAGGAAACAGCAACACTGCCAATAAGTAATAGGCTATTAATCCTTTACGGGTGGTCGGTTTAGGCATCGCGGTCACTTCAACCGGTTGTGGCAAGCTGGTAAAACCTTGACGTGAAGCCAACATAGGAATGGCGGTTAAGGCAACAAATAATGAGGCGAGTAGGGCAAAGGTGACGGTGAGCGCTTGATCGGCAAATAAGGCGCCTGCTATCCCGTCGACAAACACTAATGGCACAAATACCGCAAGTGTTGTCAGGGTTGAAGCAAAAATGGCGCCAGAGACTTCTTTACAGCCGGTGACGGCAGCCTCAGTTTTACTCATGCCTTGAGATTTATAACGGTCAATGTTCTCTAATACCACGATGGCATTGTCCACCAATAAACCAATGGCTAACGCAATACCGCCTAGGGACATGATGTTTAAGCTGATATCGGCAAAATACATCATATTAAAAGTGGCGATAACCGAAAAGGGGATCGAAATAGAAATTATGAGGGTGGCAATAATATCACGTAAAAACAGGTAAATAACCAGCATGGCCAGCAAGCTGCCAAATAATGCGGCTGAGGTAACTTCATTTACTGCACTTTCAATAAATTCAGATTGGTCATAAATAATTTCTAATTGATTACTTTCATCCGTTTGGTTCATTTTGTCGAGTTCGGTTCGAAGCTTGTTCGCCACTGCAACGGTATTGGCATCACCTTCTTTATAAATAGCGAGTTCAATCGATTCAACTTCGCCAATACGGGTAATATCACTGCGTTCTTTATAGGCATCGCTGATCACCGCAATATCAGACAATCTAACTAAGGTTTGGCCATTTCGATAGACAATGACTTGACCTAATTCCTCTAATGAATTGAATTGATTTAAGGTTCTGACCAAATATTCTTTATCGCCCTGGATCACTTTACCCGCAGAAAGGTTAATGTTTTCTTCGTTAATTCGGCGTTTAATGTGGTCAGCATTAAGATTGAGCTGGCTTAATCTTTGTTGATTTAATTCAATGTGAACTTCTTGCTCTAACCCTCCAGAGAGCCTCACTGCGGCAACACCAGACAAGGCTTCTAAGCGGCGTTTTAACTCTTCATCTGCAAAGGTACGCATTTGCTTTAACTGCTCCGCATCTGCATTGGGCACTGAAAATGCTAAGCGCATGATGGGATCAAGATTGGGGTTAAAACGCAATAGTAATGGTTTGTTTATGTCTAATGGCAGCTCAATGGTGTCGATTTTTTCGCGTACTTCAAGGCTTGCCATGTCCATATTGGTGCCCCACTCAAACTCGAGCACCACATCAGACATGCCTGAACGAGAAATTGAGCTAATTTTGCGTAAGCCTTTAACCACACCAACGGCTTCTTCAAGCGGTTTTGACACCAGCTGTTCAATTTCAACGGGGGCGGCACCGTCATAGGCAGTGCGTATGGTCACGCTGGGATAGCTTAAATCGGGTAATAGTTTTACCGCGAGGCGAGAAAACCCCACCATACCAAACAGCATCACAGCTAACATGAACATCCACACCGTGACGGGACGGTTAACAGAAGTATTGATTATCGACATTATCCAGCTCCGTTATCGAATAGCAGCGAAGCTAAGTGGGGTAATAATCTCTACCAATGATTGATCTTTAAGATTTTGCTGGCCGCGGATGACTATTTGTTCGCCAGCTTCAACACCAAATAAAATTTCAACAGTGTTATTTTCACGAAAGCCCAAACTGACTTCGCGTCGCTGTGCTTTAGTGTCTTTTATCACATATAACGCTTGAGTATTGTCTTGGTTGATTAATGCGTTATAAGGTACTGTAAGCACATCTAGGTGAGTGTCGTATTTCAGTTCAACACGAGTAAACATACCTGCTTTTAATTTTGCATCTTGATTTGGCACGGCTAATGTCACTTTAAAGGTGCCGCTTTGAGCATCTACAATGGGACTAATACGCAGTACTTTTGCGTCGATAATATCGGATTTAGTACCCTGATGTTGTTGAATAATACTGGCTTGTTGACCCACTCGTAAACTGGCAAGTTGTTGTTCTGGTAAGTGCAATATGCCGTGAAGTTGGTCTTGATTGACAACATAAAATAGCTCTTGGAACTCTTTGGCCATATTGCCCGTTTTAACATAACGCTCGGCAATAACGCCATTAATGGGCGAGGTGATTTGGCTTTCTTTGACTTGCAACTCGGCTAAGTCGCGCTGTGCTTTCGCCGCTTGTAGATTGAACTCGAGCTTGGCCATTTGATCTTGGCTAATAAACTCTTTGTTGTTCATTTTGTTTAAACGATTTAATTCTTGCTGAATAATTTGCACTTCGGCTTCAGAGCGATTGAAATCATAACGTTGACGCTTGGCATCAATGACCGCAAGTATTTGTCCTTTGGTAACCCGATCGCCTTCTTCAACGTTAATCTTTTCGATGATCCCAGCAATGCGGCTCATCACATGGGACTCTTCAGGTGCTTCAAGTGTAGCGGTGGTGCTGTAGAAAGAGGATACATTGCCTGTGGTGACTAAAGCGGTTTCAACCGGAATCGCAAATTTTTCATCTTCTTTTGCTTGTTCTGCTTCGCCGCTGCAACCACTCAATACTGCAATACAAAGTAAAGGAATTGCCATTTTCTTCATGCTGATGAACCTATCCATGGGGTACCTGCTAGTGTTAAAATTTGTGAATAAAGCTAAATTATAAAAATTAACTTAAGACGTAATTGTTAGAGTCTTACCTGTGTTTGTGTTTACGTCACGTTAACTTTTGTAACTAATGTTAATTTCTGGTTATAAAGCATGAAGTGTGCCATTATTTAAAGTTGTTATATAACAGAACCTTACTTAACCACTGAGTCAGAGGTGGACTTTTTAACCATCATTTGTAGTCAAAATCTGTATAAAGTAGTGTGATTGGCTAAATTGAACATCAGAGGCTAATACAGAGAGTCCTTATGGGTTGTGTTCAACTTTTTGTGACACTTCTTTAAAATAAACAATAAGAAATGACTTATGACGACGTCTACATTTGATATCAATGCAGCCATTCAAGTATTACAGAGGGATTGCTGAGTTTTTAGTAATATCGATAGGGATATGCACTTGTATTGGTGGTGAGCCCTTTGTTTAGCCCTTTGTTTAGCCCTTTGTTTAGCCATTTGTTTAGTGCTAGCTAGGTAAGACAGACTATTCTGCCTTACCGTCCCCGAACACACCTTTTAATCGTTTCACAAGCAGGGTGCGCTGGTATTGGTGTCGAGTTGTTTATTTAGGCCATTGTTTAGTCCTAGCTAGGTAGAGAAAAGTTATTCTTTCTGCTTTGGCTGCTTTGGCTTGATGGCTTTTTCTGTTTTACCGTCACCCATCACCCCTTTTAATAGTTCCATAGGCAAAGGAAATAGTATGGTCGAATTCTTTTCTCCGGCAATGTCTGTCAGAGTTTGTAGGTAACGCAGTAAGATCGCATTAGGTTCAATCGCTAAAGTCTTAGCGGCTTCGACCAATTTGGCAGACGCCTCCATCTCGCCAGACGCATGAATGACCTTGGCACGTCTGGTGCGCTCAGCTTCGGCCTGGCGCGCTATGGCTCGCACCATAGTTTCATTGAGATCTACGTGCTTTATTTCAACATTGGAGACTTTTATACCCCAGCCATCGGTGCGAGTATCTAAAATACTCTGAATGTCGGTGTTGAGCATGTCTCGGTTGGCGAGCATTTCATCGAGTTCATGTTGTCCAAGGACTGAACGCAGCGTCGTCTGAGCCAGTTGTGAGGTGGCTTGCAGGAAATCTTCCACATTAATAATGGCTTTTTGGGCATCAATAACCCGGAAATAGATCACCGCATTGACCTTAACCGAGACGTTGTCGCGACTGATCACATCCTGAGTGGGAACATCCATCACCACGGTGCGTAAATCGACCCGTACCATCTGTTGGATAAAGGGTATTACTATGATAAGTCCTGGGCCTTTGACCTTATAAAAGCGTCCTAGCATGAAAATCACGCCACGCTGATATTCTAGCAAAATTTTGAAAGTACTAAATAACACTACCAAGATGAGAAACATCAAGGCAACAAAAAAAAGGTTGCTATTATAGGCTAGATTTTCCATCTGTGTTTTCCTCTGTTTTAGGTTCAATGCTAGGCTCTGTGTCGCTTAGGGCTTTGATTATTAAGGTGAGATCATCTCTTGCTATTACCTGTACTTTCTGTGAGTCCTTTGTGGGGGTATCGCAGATTGCCGCCCAAGTTTCCCCTTCTAGTAGGACAAACCCTGTACGCTCGAAACCCGCAATAACGTGAGCTTGTGCTCCTAACATGGCGTCATCGCCGCTTACCGGTTTTTGATGTCGACTCTTCCACAGGGTCGACAGCACCCAGAGGCTAAATAGCGTAATAGTGACAGTGACCGCAGCGATAAGAGGTAAGGAAATAGTGAATTCACTCTCCGTATCCAGTAAGAATATGGAGCCAAGAGCGAACGCCAAAGCGCCGCCTAGGCCGAAGACCCCAAAGCTTGGCACCATGGACTCAGCAATTAATAATACTATCCCCAAAATCATCAGCCCCAGTCCTGCATAGTTGATAGGCAGGAGCTGAAATGCGTACAGAGCAACCAGTAAGGCAATCCCACCCGCCACTCCCGCGATGCCTATGCCTGGGTTAAAAAATTCCAGTATCAGGCCATAAATACCTATTAACATCAAAATATAGGCAATGTTAGGGTTAGTAATAGTGGCAATAAACTTGTTACGCCAATCTCTTTGATGTTCAACCAGAGTGGCTTGGTCTAGGTTCAGTGTTAAGGTCTGCCCTTCTTGCTTTAAAGGCCAGCCATTGAGTTTTGCCAGCAGACTTGGCGCATCTTTGGCTATAAGGTCTATCACCTGACTGTCTAGTGCCTCTTCTGAGGTTAGGGTGGCAGCGTCCTTGACCGCGAGTTCAGCCCAGGCTTGATTTCGCCCCCTTAACTGAGCTAATGAGCGTATATAGGCGATGGCATCGTTTAGTATTTTTCGCTCCATCGCGCTGCCATCATTTGGCTGAACTTCTGAGTTATCATCTGGTTTAGCTGGGGCCTGAGGCATGCCCATTTGCACTGGGGTTGCTGCCCCTAAGGTGGTAGCCGGCGCCATAGCCGCAATATGGCAGGCATAGAGTAAATAGGTGCCTGCACTCATGGCTCTGGCACCCGTTGGCGCAACGAGGCAAGCGATGGGAATGGTTGAAGCCAATATTGCCTGATTGATATCCCTAAGACTTGAAACCAAACCGCCAGGGGTGTCCAAAATTATCATTATCAGGGGAGGGCGCTGACGTTCAGGCCGTTGATTAGCAGCAGTGATTTCTTTGACTAAATATTCACTCACAGCAGGACCCATAGCGCCTTCAAACCTTAGAATCGGCACGTTTTGATTGCTGGCATCGGGAGATGAGGCCGTCTCATTTTGACCATAACAGAAGGTTGAAATAGTAAACAAACCGCAACAAATGATTAAGCGCACGTAGAGTGAGATCATTCTAGCTCCTTAATTTGAGTATTGGTTATATTTTAGCCTAATTATATGATCTGGAAAGGAAGGACCAATATGTTCTTTGAAATAGTGCCATTACACTCGCTCTGACAACAAACTTATTCTGCAATTAAATTATTTTTTAACGGTATTAACTTATTGTTATTATTACTTTTATTTGTATTTTTAGTGATACTTTGAGTTTATATCATGGGCCAAAGTGGGTTTGGTTTTTATTATAGAGGGCTTTAAACTAGTGCTACAGATATTAACGCCAAATAAAACTGGGTCAGCATAGCGCTGCAGTCGATTAGCTTGGAACTCATATTGGGTTAAGCTGAGTAAAAAAGTGCAAGACAGGCTACTTGCAGAGTATATGACTCAAGAAGGCATAAACATAGGTACCGGCGGTTAGCGACCAGTGGGTACTGAAAAAAAACCAATAAAAAAGGCGCCGAGGCGCCTTTTTGATCTGACAACTAAAGTCAGCTAATTAACGCTTATCAACACTCACAAATTCACGCGCAGACTCACCAGTGTATAACTGACGTGGACGGCTGATTTTGTGTCCTGGTTGATCTAACATTTCTTTCCAATGTGAAATCCAACCAACAGTACGTGACAATGCGAACAGCACTGTAAACATACTATTAGGAATACCAATGGCTTTCATGATGATACCAGAGTAGAAATCGACGTTCGGGTATAGCTTCTTAGAGATGAAGTATTCATCTTCAAGGGCAATACGCTCAAGTTCCATGGCTACGTCTAATAATGGGTCAACCACTTTCAGTTCTTTAAGGACGTCATGACAGGTATCTCGCATCACTTTAGCACGTGGGTCAAAGTTCTTATAAACACGATGACCAAAGCCCATTAGACGGAATGGATCGTTCTTGTCTTTTGCTCTCTCGATAAATTCAGGAATGCGGTCAACAGAACCGATTTCTTCTAACATGTCTAAACAAGCTTCGTTAGCACCACCATGAGCGGGGCCCCACAACGAAGCAATACCCGCCGCAATACATGCAAATGGGTTAGCACCTGAAGAACCGGCTAAACGAACGGTCGATGTAGATGCATTTTGCTCATGATCAGCATGCAGTACAAAAATACGGTCCATTGCTTGTTCAACCACAGGGTTGACTTTGTATGCTTCACAAGGCGTAGCAAACATCATCGACAGGAAGTTACCTGCATAACTTAAATCGTTTCGTGGATAAACAAAAGGTTGCCCCATTGAGTACTTGTAGCACATTGCTGCAATTGTCGGCATTTTCGACACTAAGCGATAAGCAGCAATTTCACGATGCTTTGGATTGTTCACATCAAGAGAATCTTGATAAAAAGCAGATAATGCACCTGTTACACCACAAAGCATTGCCATTGGGTGCGCGTCACGGCGGAAGCCTCTGAAAAAGAATGCAATTTGCTCATGCACCATGGTGTGATTTTTCACAGTGGAGACAAATTGTTCATAATCAGCTTTGGACGGTAATTCACCATATAAAAGCAAGTAGCATAAATCTAAGTAGTTCGATTCTGTAGCAAGTTGCTCAATTGGATACCCACGGTGTAACAAGATACCTTGCTCACCATCGATATACGTAATTGCAGACTCACAAGACGCAGTCGCTAAAAAGCCTGGATCGAAGGTGAAATACCCCTTTGTCCCAAGTGTACTGATGTCGATAACGTCAAAACCTTCAGTACCTTTCTTGATAGGTAGGTCGATTGAATCGTTTCCTGGTAACTCTAATTTGGCTATATTATCAGCCATACCCCGTTCTCCTTACTTCATTTTTCTATATGAGTGCGGCATGTTAAGCGGTCATTACTCTACAGCGGATCGGGATCACAGATCAATTTAAATAAGCGTTTAAATTTGTTAGACCATAGTATATATGCGCTGAAAACCGCTCTGTGCTTGGATTAGATTAAAAAAACATTAAAAAAACTTATTTTGCATAATGTGATGTTTGTATTTGACAATCCCCACGAGTATACTTGCCTGCGTCCCTAAGGGCGACGGGCATCACAGTTTAGGAATGATTAATTTACTAACTTAATAGTGGTTTCTCAATTGATTAGATGTTTGAGAGTAGTCTGTTTTTTGTTTAAAAAATGTTCCATCTTTTGCGAACATTAATGGTTAAGCAAAAAATAGAGACATAACAAAAATAATGCTCAATGGAGCGGAGTGAGCAGAACGTGAAAAAGCAAAGACCTGTCCATCTAGACCTGCAGACGATTCGCTTTCCTGCAACTGCGATCGCGTCAATCCTACACCGTATTTCCGGTGTCATCATGCTATTTGCTATTGGTATCCTTCTTTGGTTGTTAAATTCGACTTTAACATCAGCAGATGGTTTCGCTAGCGTACAATCCTTGTTCGATAGTTTCGTGATGAAGTTCATCATTTGGGGCATTCTAACCGCGTTGAGTTATCACTTATTAGGTGGCATTCGTCACTTGGTCATGGATACCGGCCGCTGGGAAGAATTAACTTCGGGTGTCGCATCAGCTAAGGCTACTTTTGGGTTAGCCGTAGTCTTTTCTATCATAGCGGGGATTTGGGTATGGTAACAAATGCAGCAAGTTTTGGACGCAGTGGTGTTCATGACTATATTCTATTACGCGCAAGTGCAGTGATCCTCGCTTGTTATACTATTTTTTTAGTTGGTTTTATCGCGTGTAGTGCCCCGTTAACTTTCGAAATTTGGAGTGGTTTATTTAGTTCACTTCCTATGAAAGTCTTTACCCTTATAACGCTGATTGCTTTACTTATCCATGCATGGATTGGTGTATGGCAAGTGTTGACGGATTACGTCAAACAGACTGCGTTACGTGGTGTATTACAGTTTACCTTTGTTATGATCGCATTGAGTTATTTAGCGTCAGGCATTGTAATAGTGTGGGGTGTTTAAGTGAGTATTCCAGTTCGCGAATTTGATGTGATCGTAATCGGCGCCGGTGGCGCAGGTATGCGAGCAGCATTACAGATTTCTAAAGAAGGTAAGAGCTGTGCGCTGTTATCTAAAGTATTCCCAACTCGTTCACATACCGTTTCTGCTCAAGGTGGAATCACAGTAGCATTAGGTAATGCTCATGAGGACCATTGGGAACAGCACATGTACGATACGGTTAAGGGTTCTGATTTTATCGGCGACCAAGAAGCCATTGAGTTTATGTGTCAAACGGGTCCTGAAGCGATTATCGAACTTGAGCAAATGGGTTTACCCTTCTCTCGTTTCGAAGACGGCACAATCTATCAGCGTCCTTTTGGTGGCCAATCAAGAAACTTTGGTGGCGAGCAAGCCGCTCGGACTGCAGCAGCCGCTGACCGAACGGGTCATGCACTGCTTCATTGTTTATACCAACAAAATGTTAAGCATAAAACTGACGTTTATTCTGAGTGGTATGCCTTAGATTTGGTTAAAAATAATGATGGTGTTGTGGTCGGTTGTACCGCGATTGAAATTGAAACCGGCAACATTGTTTATTTCAAAGCTAAAGCAACAATTTTAGCAACCGGTGGTGCAGGGCGTATTTATGCCTCAACCACTAATGCTCATATTAATACTGGTGACGGTGTGGGTATGGCTGCGCGTGCTGGCGTTCAATTACAAGACATGGAAATGTGGCAGTTCCACCCAACGGGTATCGCTGGCGCGGGTGTTTTGGTGACTGAAGGTTGTCGCGGTGAAGGCGGATACTTATTAAATAAAGATGGCGAACGTTTCATGGAACGTTATGCGCCAAACGCGAAAGATTTAGCCTCACGCGACGTGGTTGCACGTTCAATGATGACTGAAATTCGTGAAGGTCGTGGTTTAGACGGTCCTTTAGGCCCGCATTTGTTACTTAAGCTTGATCATTTAGGCAAAGAAACCCTTGAAGCGCGTCTTCCTGGAGTGTGTGAATTATCACGTACCTTTGCTCATATCGATCCTGCTGATGGTCCTATTCCTGTGTTACCAACGTGTCATTACATGATGGGCGGTTTACCGACTAAAGTGAGTGGTCAAGTTATTCGTCAGAATGACGATGGCACAGAGCAAGATGTATTAGGTTTATTTGCCGTAGGTGAGATTGCCTGTGTATCTGTTCACGGTGCAAACCGCTTAGGGGGTAACTCACTGCTTGATTTAGTGGTCTTCGGTCGTGCGGCAGGACAACATTTAGGCAAAGCATTAGACGACACTCCTGATCCAAAAGCGGCGACAGACGTAGAAATTGATGCATCACTTGCTCGTCTTAATCGTTGGGAAAGCAACAAAGACGGTGAAGACCCTGCGGTTATACGTAAAGATCTTCAATTGTGTATGCAGTTAAATTTCTCTGTTTTCCGCAGTGGTGAAGCCATGGCTGAAGGTTTAGAACAGCTGCAAGCAATTCAAAAGCGTCTTGAAAATGCCAAGTTATCTGACAATTCAACAGAATTTAATACTCAACGTATTGAGTGCTTAGAATTAGATAACTTAATGGCAACAGCGCTGTCAACTGCTTATGCGGCTAACTTCCGTACTGAAAGTCGTGGTGCGCATTCTCGTGAAGATTATTTAGATCGTGATGATGACAACTGGTTATGTCATAGCTTGTATGACCCAATGACTCAAGCTATGAGTAAACGTGATGTCAACATGACACCTCAATTACGTGAAGCGTTTCCACCGGTAAAACGTACCTATTAGGCAGGAGTTGCAAAGATGAAATTAACATTTGCATTGTATCGTTATAATCCTGATGTAGATAACAAGCCTTACATGAAGGATTACACCTTAGACGTGCCTGAGGGCACTGATATGATGGTGTTAGATGCGTTAATTAAACTGAAAGAACAAGACTCAACGCTTGCGTTCCGTCGTTCATGCCGTGAAGGTGTGTGTGGTTCTGACGGTGTTAACATGAATGGTAAAAATGGATTAGCGTGTATCACGCCATTATCGACCTTTAAAGGGAAGAAAATTGAAATCCGTCCTTTACCAGGCATGCCAGTAGTGCGAGATTTGGTCGTTGACCTGACTCAGTTCTACAAGCAATACGAAAAAATTAAGCCTTATCTGATCAATGATGAAAAGGCGCCGGCTCGTGAACATTTACAATCACCTGAAGAGCGTGCTCATTTAGATGGTTTATATGAATGTATTTTGTGTGCATGTTGTTCAACCTCGTGTCCATCTTTCTGGTGGAACCCGGATAAATTTATCGGCCCAGCCGGTTTATTGCATGCCTATCGTTTCTTGATTGACAGCCGCGACACTGCCACTGAGGAGCGTTTATCTGAACTAGATGATGCTTACAGTGTGTTCCGTTGCCATGGCATTATGAACTGTGTTGATGTTTGTCCTAAAGGATTAAACCCAACTAAAGCGATTGGTCATATCAAGTCAATGTTACTTAAGCGAGCTGTTTAATGCATGAAGAAGAGCAAAATAGTCTGACTTATTAGCTCTGTTAAGAGCCATCTTCAAAATTGAGGATGGCTCTTTTGTGTATTTATGCAATACCTCCTGTCATTATCTTGCTAAGATAATTTCAGTCTACGTGTGATGTAACTTACGTTACTCACTGTTATGTTTATGGCTAGTACGTGTATCAAGTTTGAAAGGAATAACAATGCACCAAGGCATCATGAAAGCCTGGCTCGAGTCGTCATATTTAAGTGGTTCGAACTCGACCTACGTAGAAGAGATGTATGAAACCTATCAAGAAGATCCGCAATCAGTGTCTGCTGATTGGCAGCTTGTTTTTGATAATCTCCCTCCGGTTAACGGTGCCTCAATAGAAGTACCCGAAACAGCCCATTCTAAAGTTCGTGACTATTTTCGGAGTTTAGCTCTACAAGGTCGTCTAAAAAACGCTACCAGCGTCAGCGATCCTGAGTTAGATGCGAAGCAAGTTAAAGTGCTGCAACTGATCAATGCCCATCGTTTCCGTGGCCATCAAAATGCCAATTTAGATCCATTAGGATTGTGGAAACGCGAGCAAGTACAAGAGTTAGATCCTGCTTACCACGGCTTAACCGTTGAAGACATGCAGCGTCAGTTTAATACGGGGTCATTCGCCTTGGGCGGTGAGACCATGAAGCTTGCTGATATTATTCATGCATTAAAGAGCACTTATTGTGGCTCGATTGGTGCTGAATACATGCATATCACTGATACCGATGAAAAGCGTTGGATCCAGCAACGTCTTGAACCCACATTAGGCAAAGCCCAGTACGATAACGATATTAAAAAACGTATTCTTGAAGGGTTAAATGCGGCAGAAGGTATCGAAAAATACCTTGGGGCTAAATTCCCTGGCGCTAAGCGTTTCTCTTTAGAAGGCGGTGATGCACTGGTTCCGATGATGCGTGAAATCATTTACCGTGCGGGTGAAGCGGGTACCAAAGAAATCGTTGTCGGTATGGCTCACCGTGGTCGCCTAAACGTGCTCGTTAATGTGTTAGGTAAGCGTCCTGCTGAACTGTTTGACGAGTTTGCAGGTAAGCATGGCGACACTCACGGTTCCGGTGACGTAAAATATCACCAAGGTTTTTCATCAGATTTTGAAACACCCGGCGGCAATGTCCATTTAGCCTTAGCTTTTAACCCATCTCATTTAGAAATTGTTAACCCAGTGGTGATTGGTTCTGTGCGCGCGCGCCAAGATCGCCGTGGCTGTAAAGACGGTTTACAGGTGATGCCCATCACCATTCATGGTGATGCTGCTATTACCGGGCAAGGGATTGTTCAAGAGACATTTAATATGTCTCAAACACGTGGTTTCAGAGTCGGTGGCTGCATTCGTATTGTCATCAATAACCAAGTTGGTTTTACGACATCTAACCACGCTGATACACGTTCAACCGAATACTGTACTGACATCGCTAAGATGGTTCAGGCGCCCATTTTTCACGTCAACTCTGATGATCCTGAAGCCGTTGCGTTTATCTCTCAACTTGCAGTGGATTATCGTAATGAGTTTAAACGTGATGTGGTTATTGATTTAGTGTGTTATCGCCGTCATGGCCATAACGAAGCGGATGAGCCTAGTGCTACACAGCCGCTCATGTACGCTAAAATCAAAAAGCACCCAACGCCACGTAAAATCTATGCAGATAAGTTAATCGCTGAAAACAGTATTCCAGCCGATGAAGTGACGGGGTTAATTAATCATTACCGTGATGCATTAGATGCCGGTGATTGTGTAGTGAAAGAATGGCGTCCAATGACGTTGAACACAGTTGACTGGACGCCTTATCTTAATCGTGAATGGGATGAAGATTACGCGGCTGCTATGTCGATGGAACGTCTACAAAACTTAGCTAATAAGTTAGTCGATATTCCTGAAAACCATACCCTTCAATCTCGTGTTGCCAAAATTTACGCCGATCGTACCGCGATGGCCAAAGGTGATAAATTACTCGATTGGGGGTTTGCTGAAACCTTAGCGTATGCCTCGATTCTTGAAGATAACAAGCGTGTGCGCATTACCGGTCAAGACACTGGTCGCGGCACATTCTTCCATCGTCATGCTATTTTACATAGCCAGAAAGACGGCACCACCTATTTACCTTTGCGTAATGTGGCTGATGAACAAGCGCCAATCGACATTATTGACTCGGTATTATCTGAAGCATCAGTGGTGGCATTTGAATACGGCTACGCGACTACTGAACCGGGTGGATTAAACATCTGGGAAGCGCAGTTTGGCGATTTCGTCAACTGTGCCCAAGTGGTGATCGATCAATTCTTATCATCTGGAGAGCAAAAGTGGGGCCGTTTATGCGGTCTGACGTTGCTGTTACCTCATGGATATGAAGGTCAAGGTCCAGAGCACTCGAGTGCCCGTTTAGAGCGTTTCTTGCAATTATGTGCTAACCACAACATGCAAGTGTGTGTGCCATCAACACCGGCGCAGGTTTATCACATGTTGCGTCGTCAGGTTGTGCGCCCAATGCGTCGTCCGTTAGTGGTTATGTCGCCTAAATCTTTACTGCGTCATCCATTAGCTGTCTCTAGCTTAGAAGAGCTTGCACAAGGCACTTTCCAAAATATTATTGGTGAGATTGATACCTTAGACGCCAGCCAAGTGGACCGCGTTGTATTTTGCAGCGGCAAAGTCTATTTCGAGTTACTTGAAAAACGTCGCAAAGAGAATGTGAACAATGTTGCCCTCATTCGTGTTGAGCAGTTGTATCCGTTTCCTGATGTGGAATTACGTGCGGCATTAGCTACATACCAACATGTTACTGATTTTGTTTGGTGTCAGGAAGAGCCACAAAACCAAGGTGCATGGTACTGTAGTCAGCATCATTTCTGGGCTAATATTCCTGCAGGCGCTCAATTAACTTATGCCGGTCGTGAAGCTTCTGCTGCGCCAGCATGTGGTTATCCAGGGTTGCACATACATCAGCAAGAATCATTAGTAAATAGCGCATTAAAACTGTCGTAATAGATAATTTATATAAGGGAAGTTTTCCATGAGTATCGAAATTAAGGTACCCGTATTACCAGAATCTGTTGCTGATGCAACTATTGCTACTTGGCATGTTAAACCTGGTGAGCAGGTGACTCGCGATCAAAACTTAGTCGATATCGAGACTGACAAAGTTGTGTTAGAAGTGGTTGCGCCAGAAGATGGTTCAATCTCTGAATTGTTATTTCAAGAAGGTGACACTGTTTTAGGTGAACAAGTGATTGCTAACTTTGTCGCTGGTGTGGTGTCAGGTCAAGAAGTGACTAAAGCTGAAGCATCAGCGCCTGTTGCCGCCGCAACTACCGCAACTGCTGCTGAGGAGTCTAATGATGCATTAAGCCCATCGGTTCGTCGTGTTATTGCTGAGCATAATCTTGATGCCAGTAAAATTAAAGGTTCTGGTGTGGGTGGACGTGTGACTAAGGACGATGTTGATGCATTCCTTAAGTCAGCACCGGCTAAAGCTGCGCCTGTTGCCCCGGTAGCACCGGTAGCACCACTAGAAGGTCGTAGTGAGAAGCGTGTTCCTATGTCACGTCTTCGCAAAACCATCGCGAAACGTCTTTTAGAAGCAAAAAATTCAACGGCAATGTTAACCACGTTTAACGAAGTTAACATGAAGCCAATCATGGATATTCGTAAACAGTACCAAGAAATCTTCGAAAAGCGCCATGGTATTCGTTTAGGCTTTATGTCTTTCTATATCAAAGCCGTAACTGAAGCATTAAAACGTTTCCCTGAAGTTAACGCGTCTATGGACGGTGATGACATTGTGTATCACAACTATTTTGATATCAGCATTGCAGTATCGACACCTCGTGGTCTGGTGACACCAGTATTACGTGATACCGATACCATGAACCTAGCTGAAATTGAGAAAGCGGTACGTGAGTTAGCGATTAAAGGCCGTGACGGTAAGTTGTCTGTTGCCGACATGACGGGCGGTAACTTCACAGTGACTAACGGTGGCGTTTTTGGTTCATTAATGTCGACGCCTATTTTGAACCTGCCACAAAGCGCAATCTTGGGCATGCATGCCATTAAAGATCGCCCAATGGCAGTCAATGGTCAGGTTGAAATCCTGCCTATGATGTACCTAGCACTCTCTTACGATCATCGTATTGTTGATGGCCGTGAGTCAGTTGGCTTCTTAGTCGCGATTAAAGACTTCTTAGAAGATCCAACTCGTCTGCTACTTGATCTATAAGTCAGTAGATAAACCCTCGTCGCTGGCTCATATTGAGCCAGTTGGATTTGATTTGAAGTATATGGATAGATCATCATGAATTTGCATGAGTATCAGGCAAAATCTTTATTTGCCGAATATGGTTTACCAGTCTCTGAAGGCTTTGCTTGTGATACTGCTCAAGAAGCAGTAGAAGCAGCAGGACACATTGGCGGAAATTTATGGGTTGTTAAGTGTCAAGTACACGCTGGCGGCCGTGGTAAAGCAGGTGGCGTTAAAGTTACCAGCAGTAAAGACGAAATCAGAGCATTCGCAGAAAACTGGTTAGGCAAGAACTTAGTTACTTACCAGACTGACGCTAAAGGTCAGCCAGTGGCTAAAATTCTCGTTGAAAGCTGCACTGACATTGCCAATGAATTGTACTTAGGTGCAGTTGTTGACCGAAGCAGCCGTCGCGTTGTGTTTATGGCGTCGACTGAAGGTGGTGTTGAAATTGAAAAAGTGGCTGAAGAAACGCCAGAACTTATTCATAAAGCTATCATTGATCCGCTAACCGGTCCTCAAGCTTATCAAGCTCGTGATCTTGGTTTCAAGTTAGGGTTAAACCCAACGCAAATGAAGCAGTTTACTAAGATCTTCATGGGTCTAGCAAACATGTTTAACGACTATGATTTCGCGTTATTAGAAATCAATCCACTTGTGATCACCTCTGAAGGTAACCTTCATTGTTTAGATGGCAAAATTGGTATCGACGGTAATGCATTATTCCGTCAACCAAAAGTCAAAGCAATGCACGATCCATCACAAGATGATGCACGTGAAGCGCACGCGGCTAAATTTGAATTAAACTATGTTGCTTTAGACGGTAACGTAGGTTGTATGGTTAACGGTGCCGGCCTAGCGATGGGTACAATGGACATCGTAAACTTACATGGCGGCAAGCCAGCTAACTTCTTAGACGTTGGCGGTGGAGCAACCAAAGAACGTGTTGCTGAAGCCTTTAAGATCATTCTTTCTGACAGCAATGTTAAAGCGGTATTAGTTAACATTTTCGGTGGTATCGTGCGTTGCGATATGATCGCTGAAGGTATTATCGGTGCGGTCAAAGAAGTTGGCGTTAAAGTGCCAGTGGTTGTTCGTCTTGAAGGTACTAACGCCCAATTAGGTCGTGAAGTATTAGCTAAGTCTGGTCTTGATATCATCGCGGCAACAAGTCTAACTGACGCGGCTGAGCAAGTTGTTAAAGCTGCGGAGGGCAAATAATGTCTGTTTTAATTAACAAAGATACCAAGGTGATCTGTCAAGGTTTCACTGGTGGTCAGGGTACTTTCCACTCTGAGCAAGCAATTGACTATGGCACACAAATGGTTGGCGGTGTTTCTCCTGGGAAAGGTGGTCAAACTCACCTAGGTCTTCCAGTATTTAATACTGTTAAAGATGCAGTCGCTCAAACAGGTGCAACGGCAACGGTTATCTATGTGCCGGCACCATTTTGTAAAGACGCTATCCTTGAAGCCATCGATGCTGGTATTGAGCTAATCGTTTGTATCACTGAAGGCATCCCTACACTTGATATGCTGCAAGTGAAAGTGAAGCTAGAAGAAACTGGCGTTCGCATGATCGGTCCTAACTGCCCAGGTGTTATCACTCCGGGTGAATGTAAGATTGGTATTATGCCTGGTCACATTCACAAGCCTGGTAAAGTCGGTATTGTTTCTCGCTCTGGTACATTAACGTACGAAGCGGTTAAGCAGACAACTGATGAAGGTTTCGGCCAATCGACTTGTGTCGGTATTGGTGGTGACCCTATTCCTGGTACTAACTTCATCGACGTATTGGAAATGTTCCAAAACGATCCACAGACAGAAGCGATTGTGATGATCGGTGAAATCGGTGGCACGGCTGAAGAAGAAGCGGCTGAATACATCAAAGCACACGTCACTAAGCCTGTTGTGTCTTACATTGCTGGTGTCACTGCACCAGAAGGTAAGCGTATGGGCCATGCTGGCGCAATAATCGCTGGCGGTAAAGGTACTGCTGCTGATAAGTTTGCGGCTTTAGAGGCTGCTGGTGTAACGACTGTTCGCTCTTTAGCTGACATCGGTAAAGCACTACGAACTAAAACAGGCTGGTAATATTTTATCTTCCTGAAAAAAGGCGCTTAGGCGCCTTTTTTGTTGCTTTTTTAACCTTGAATGATCGGTTATCTTGTTAATTCTATCTGGTTGTTAGCTGAATTTATAAGCATGCTTAATCTTAATTCTGGTTAAGAGATGGGATGAATGGCTAAAAGGCAGAATACCTCCACATATTCCAACTCAAACTTGCCATTTGTTTGCTAACAAGATGAATTTACCTGTTAATGGCTGCGTCAATAGCGAGTCTATTGCAACTCAATACAAGGAAGTTAGCTGCACAAAGAACTGTTTGATAACCGTTTATTATCCCGGGCTGAGGTTATTTATGACCATTGTTAGTATTATTTTTCCATTGATTTTTATGGTGGCTCTAGGTTATGTGTTAACGCGTGCGGGTTTTTTTAATAGAGAACACATTGCGGGGATTAGCAAATTCACTTTTTATGTCAGTATTCCGGCGTTTTTATTCATCAATATGCTGGCAGCACCGTTAGCACAAAGTATTGATCCATTTGCGTTGTTGGCTTTTTATTTACCCGTACTGTTGGTGTTTGCCATAGGCTATCGCATTAATCGCCACTTTAGCCCTGTAGCACTGCAAGGACGTGACGCCAGTGCGGTATTTGCATTAGGTGCCAGTTATTCCAATACTGTGTTGGTCGGCTTGCCGATTATTACCGCAGCATTAGGTGAAGCTATGATAGGGCAGGTATTTATGATCATTACTTTTCATAGCGCCACCTTGTTCGCGCTGACTTTTATCTTAGCTGCACGAGCACAATGCCAAGGATTTTCATGGCGACGATTCGCTCGTTCCATGGCACTGAATCCGGTGGTGATGAGTATTGGGCTAGGCATTCTAGCGAATGCCTTAAATCTTAACTTGGGGGAGCAGCTTAATGATGGCTTGGCATTATTAGCCAAACCTGCATTAGCATGTGCATTATTTGTTTTAGGCGCTAATTTAAGTTTCTATCGCATAGGTGAACATTGGCGCTTGGCGTTAATCGCAAGCAGTTTGAAAATTATTTTGTTGCCAGCGTTAGTGTATATAATGACGCA
Source organism: Shewanella sp. S1-49-MNA-CIBAN-0167 (assembly GCF_040310145.1). Classification (NCBI taxonomy): domain Bacteria; kingdom Pseudomonadati; phylum Pseudomonadota; class Gammaproteobacteria; order Alteromonadales; family Shewanellaceae; genus Shewanella; species Shewanella sp. S1-49-MNA-CIBAN-0167. The sequence continues at coordinate 24,318 of NZ_JBEOPO010000025.1, forward strand.
TTTTGTGTTTCAGCTAGCGGTTCAGAACACCGCGATGTTGGTGTTATTGAGTGCCTCTCCGCTTGGCGTGAACGCTTATCTGATAGCTACAGAACTTAAGCAGCATGAATCAACCTTAGGTAGCACGGTGGTATTATCGACCTTGTTATCAGTGCTTAGTTTTAGTTTATGGCTAGCATTGTTGCTTTAACTTAATTTTGGAAGCTTATGATAAATGTTAACCAATAAAAAACCAGCAAATTTGCTGGTTTCTTTGCTGCCTATATATTGACTATTCGTCAGCGTGATCACATGTATCATTGGTGCAATGACCATATAGATACAAGCTATGGTGAGTCAGCTTGATATTATGACGCATGGCGATTTCGTCTTGACGACGTTCAATTACGTCGTCAGAAAACTCAATAACTTTATCACATGTTAAACATACCAAATGGTCATGGTGTTGTTGAGTTGACATTTCAAACACCGCTTTACCACTTTCAAAATGATGACGATTTAGAATGCCTGCATCATCGAACTGGTTTAATACTCTGTATACAGTAGCAAGGCCAATTTCCTCACCTATTTCGAGTAACTTTTTATATAAGTCTTCTGCACTGATGTGCTGATTTTCTGGTTCTTGCATCAGTTCTAGAATTTTAACTCGCGGCAGAGTTATTTTTAATCCGGCTTTTTTGAGCGCTTGATTTCCATCTGTCATTGCTAATCTCTTGATTGCAGAACCAATCGGTTCATCGGTGGATAATCTAATCATTATATGTCTTGAGTTTAAAAACATAAACCTCTTAAGGTGCTTTATCAACCTATATCGAGATTATTTAGTAAAACACCCACTTAAGTTGATTTTATTTGTTAAGGATCTCTCAATAAGCTTACTTATACTAAGGGATTATTGTGTCTATTTTGCTATCCGCTATTATTATGGCATCAACAAAATGAATTTTATGTGAATTTTTAGACCGTCGAATGACAACATTTTGTAACGTGAGAGCGTATTTTTGATATGGTTATTAAACGTTAATGACATTCTATGTTACACCATCACAATAAAGGACAAACAATGTACCGGCAAATTGTCGTGCTGACCGGCGCAGGTATTTCAGCTGAGTCGGGTATGAGCACATTTAGAGATCAACATGGCTTGTGGGAACAGCATCATATTGAAGATGTTGCCACCCCAGAAGGCTATGCCAGAGATATAGAGTTAGTCGAGCGGTTTTATAATACCCGTAGGCAGCAATTAAACAGTGGCGAGGTTGCGCCTAATGCTGCACATTTGGCATTAGTAAAACTTGAAGCAGAATTTACGGGTGAGCTGTTGGTGATCACCCAAAATGTTGATGATTTACATGAGCGAGCTGGGTCCAAACGATTACTGCATATGCACGGTGAATTAGCAAAAGGCCGTTGTCCACAATCATTACAAACATTTGTATTACGTGAGCCTTTTGGTGTGGACAACTGTTGCACTTGTTGTATTCCTGCTAAACGTTTACGGCCACATATTGTATGGTTTGGGGAAATGCCTTTTGGTATGGATAGAATTCACGATGCGTTAGACCACTGTGATTTATTTATTGCTATTGGCACCTCTGGTACGGTTTATCCGGCGGCAGGCTTTGTCGACAGTGCCAACCATCATGGTGCTCAAACCGCGGAAGTTAATCTAGATCCAGCAGATCGTCATAGCCAGTTTCAATATCACTTTACCGGTAAAGCGGGTGAGATTTTACCCCAGCTAGTTGAAGATATTTTAGCGGGTAAAGTGATTGGCAGTGAGTGACGTGTTGGTTGATTCGATTGCTGGAGATGCCATCCAAACCAAGTTAGTGATTATTATGCGGGGCCTACCAGGCAGTGGTAAGTCATATTGGGTTGAACAATTTATTGTTTCTCAAGGCGTTGAACAGGCGATTCATATCCATCAGTATGGCCTGTTCTCAACAGATAGCTATTTTTATCAGCAAGGGAAATATCGCTTTATTCCGCAAAAATTAGCGCAATATCATCAGGCTAATTTAACGGCATTTATTCAGGCGCTAGCGCGTAATGAGCCTATGGTTATTTGTGATAATACCAATATCGCGAAGTGGGAGTTTATGGCTTACGAGGCAGCAGCAAAAGCGTTAGGCTATCAAGTTAAAGTGGTATTGGTGGGAGAACCAGTTGACGAACAACATCAACAACTTTGTGCGCAACGAAACCAACATCAAGTGTCATTAGTGCATATTAAAAAAATGGCCAAATTGTTTGAACAATAGTGGTTTGAACGAGAGTTGTTTGAACGAGAGTTGTTGGGGCTAGGTTGTGAGGCCACAAAAATAAAAAGGCGCATAACGCGCTTTTTTATAGGTTTAAACAGACCGTTTTGCTACCGAGGCAGTGGTTAAATCAATCCTATAGATTGCAAAGCTGGCTAAAACGTCAGCGGTTTTCGGTCACTTCGCCATTTAGCCTTGTTGATTATTACTAACAAACTTGTCAGCAACATCGCTGTCTTGGGTTTCAAAACGAATGCCTAATGTAATAGTTGCATTGTCGATAGTGTTAAAATCCCAGTTATAATTAGCTGATGGGTCAACCATAGCATCATATCCGCCAATCGCATCTGATTGTGATTGCTTAGTCATATAATGTGATCATGCATTAAGTTTGGTATTTGGTAGTTCAAGCACTATGTGGTCAGAACGGGTACCAGAAAATCCTCCTAAAAAAAACGCACAGTGCTATTTGATGCCACGACAAATGATATTGTTGCTAAGTCACGTTCTTGTAAGACAGGTCACCTTGCTCTTTTTGTACCTATTAGCTTGTATCGCCTTCAACATAACGTCCTCCGGCCTTGAACTGCGCTCGTGTTATTTGAGCATTAGAGATAACTTGAGCTCTTGGGTCATCGTGTACCAAGGTTAAAAACCATTACATGCTTGCCACAACAACGCAAATAGGTTGGTTTAAGGACTCGATAGTGTTCTTGTGTTCGATTTCAACCGCGTCACGTAAGTTATCTTCAGCTTCAACGAAGGCTTATTTATTCGCATTGTCGCAGGTAGGATGTGCTTTAGTGCTTGATTTTTCATGAATCATGGTCAATTTTTCTTCAATTTGGCGTTTGACTAAGTCAATGCCTAATTCAAAATATTTACTGCTTTGTTTTTATCCGATATTCCAAAATGGATTGCAGAATTGTGATCCAGCCACGCCCATTAATTAGAGTGTTTGCACTATATCACGTTATATAATCGTGACGTTCTTATACTCGAACACTAGTCAGCTATGGCGAACAATACGTCAGACGGATAATTACAATAGGCTGACAAAGGGCAGAAGGGATTGTCTTCTGGGGTTAAATGACAAATTTAAGAGTAATGTATATGTTAAATAAGAAAGTATTAGCGGTAGTGATTTCTGCTGCACTTGGACTAACCGCTTGTAATGGTGATGACGAGATTGTTTACGTTGATAAACCGATAGATAGTGCTATTTCGTCTACGGTTGCTGAAGGTAAGACGTTATCAAATACACCCGATATCATCGTAAAAAGTGCAATTCAAGATGTTAATGAAGTGACGATTACCATCGCTGCGACATCCGATTTACACGGGCGTCTCTTTGGTTATGACTATGCTATCGATGGTGAAGACAAAGATGCAGGCCTAACTCGTATAGCCACTCTACTTAAAGAAGAAAAAGCCAAAACCAACAACATGATCTTGATTGATATCGGTGATACCGTTCAAGGTAACTCTGCACAGCTATTCAATGATCATCCAACCCATCCGGTTGTTTCAACACTTAACGCCTTAGATTATGATTTATGGGTTCCTGGCAACCACGAATTCAACTTTGAAAGAGAGTTTATTGATCGTAACCTTGCTCACTTCAACGGTGCCGTGGTATCAAGCAACATCAAGTGGGAAGAGAGCAGCACTAATTACATCCGCTCTTTTCAAGTATTTGAAGTCGACGGCGCTAAAGTGGCTATTGTAGGTCTAACACCTTCAAATATACCCAACTGGGAAGCTTCAGCTCCGGATCACTTCAAAGGTCTAAAGTTTGATGAAGAATTAGTATCAACCCAAGCGGCTGTTGATACATTAATAGCAAAGCATCACCCTGATGTTATTGTTGGTGCTTTCCATCTAGGCAGAACTTCTGGTGGCGGCACTGGCGTTTACAAAATTGCTGCTGCAATGGCAGATCAATTCGATGTTATTATCGCAGGCCACGAGCACGCAACCTATATTGAAAGCATCACTAAAAGTGAGGTTGGGGCCGATATTGTTACTCAAGATATTTCGGCAGAAGGAAAACACTCAGCGGAAGATAAAACCCTTGCGGGTGTTTATGATGAATCTAATCGCACAAACAGCGTTAAGATTATCGAACCCGGTAAATGGGGCTCTGCGTTAGCCAAAGCTGATATCAAACTTAAAAAGAACGCTGCTGGCAAGTGGGAGATGGTGGATACCACACTCGCGAATATTTCTACATATAATATTGAGCAAGATACCGATATAAGTGCTCAGTATCAATATGTCGATGATATGGCTAAAACTGACGCGCAGGAAGTGATTGGTAAAGTCGTCGGTGTGTTTACCCCTGGTGGCGGCGCTGATGAAGCGGTTCATGAGGATATCAATAACGAGGTAGGCAGACTCTATACCACTATCCATACAGCCAAAGTACAAGATACCCCGCTAATGGATTTCATCAACGCGATTCAGTTACAAGAATCAGGCGCTGATATTTCGGCAGCATCGCTATTCTCTGATGGTTCAAACCTTATTGACGATCAAGATTACGCTAAGAAAGATTCTACCCGTTTGTACAAGTACGATAACACTTTAATAGGTGTCAATATTACTGGTGAAAATCTAAAACGCTATATGGAATGGTCATACAGCTATTTCAACCCATACAAGGATGGTGACATTACGGTCTCATTCCGTAAGGGCGCGAAGTCATATAACTATGATCAGTTCGATGGCAAGATTAACTTCGTGGTCGATCTCACTGGCGATGTACTCACCATGGACGAGAATTATAAGGTCACCAATGAAGGTAGCCGCATTGATATTTCTGAAATCAATGGTGAGCCATTTGATCCTAATGCAACTTATAAATTAGCACTTAACAGTTACCGTTACGGTTCTCAAGTGAAGAAATATGGTTGGGTGTCTGACACTGGAGAAGATAAATTCTACGACTCTGTCAACGAAACTACTTACGCCATTCGTGACATGCTAACTGGATTCGTGCTAACCAATAAGGCGGTTAATGCTGGTGATTACATTAACAACAACTGGGAGTTTAAGCAGTACCAAGCCAATGGTGCCATTACACTCGCTCGTACTGATAAAGGCGCTGGTCAAGCACTTTGGACTCAGCTTGTGAACAAGGAGATCTGTGTCAAGATTGATCCAGAAAACCCTAAATATCCAGGGATTCTTCACTCAGTAAACTTCAACGATGCTTCTAGCTACTTTGCTAATCCTAACAAGGATAATGCAGATCAAGATAAAGTATATGAAGGTTGTGTAGAAGCTCCATAATCTAAAAATGCCATTTATAAAGGCCCGGCAACGGGTCTTTATCCGCTCTAGCTCCAAATAACATTCGTTTCAGAAGTTGCAGAAATATATTAACGTTTAGCAATAAGCTTTAAAGAACGCCCTTGTTAACAAAGCCTATTGCTAAATTTGAATGTAATTGAATTGATATTAACCATACTCACTTTATTGAGGCTTTTTAATGAAAGACTGCCTATGTTAAAAGACTACCGCTTTGCCATCCTAATCACCTTCATCTCAACTATGATATTTTATTTTTCCCCCAGCTTGAGTGAAAACTTTAAAGCAAAATCATCATTGCAACAGAGTTTTGTTGAAGCCAGAGTGACCGATGTTGTGAGCAACGAACTGGCACCCGATCTCAGGGTGCCTTCGATATTAACGGGTAAACAAGTCTTTAATGCGGAAATATTAGAAGGCCCAGAAACCGGTAAGATAGTCGAAATTCAAAATCCTCTTAGCCGCCAACACAACGTGCTGGTTGAGCAAGGTGATGTCTTTATCATGATGGTCCGTATTACCGGACGAGAGAAAGTCTACTGGGCTTACAACCACAAGCGCTCAACGGCCATCTATTGGATGGGATTTTCCTTTGTACTGCTACTACTCTCCTTTGGTAAAAAAGAGGGACTTCACTCAATCGTGTCACTTTACTTCACCGCGGCGCTTATTATAGGGGTGCTTATACCCAGCATCTTCGCAGGATTTAATCCGGTGCCTATCACCATTATTTTGATGGGTATCAAAATCGTGGTTAATTTTATCTTAGTTTCAGGATATAACCGCAAGAGTTTTTGCGCTATGGGTGGCACCTTGTTGGGGGTTATTGCAGCAGGCATCATGGCGCAAGTCTTCGGGGAATTTGCCCACCTGTCAGGTATATACCTAGATAAAGGCGAGGATGTTATCTATATATCCAATCAAGTACTGCAGGTGCGCTGGTTAATGTTCGTCGCCATTATGATATCGGCATTAGGTGCGGTTATGGACGTCGCCATCTCCATTGCCTCTGCTTACAACGAGCTTAGGATTACCGACCCAAAACTCTCACCAACTCAGTTGATGCGGGCCAGTATGAATATTGGTAGAGATATCATGGGCACCATGACGAATACGTTAATCTTGGCTTTTGCAGGCAGTTCTCTCACCACGATTATGATGGTTTGGGGTTTAGACATGCCTCTGACTCAGTTTATCAATACCCCGGTTATCGCATTGGCAATTATCCATGCGCTCGCGGGCAGCGTCGGTATTGTACTGACTATTCCACTCACCGCATGGTTAGCTAGGTATATGCTAAGCCCATCAAGTGTCATGCCAAAAGAGGCAGTCGCAACAGCCACTGATTCAACTGCAGCCGACGTCATCACTAACGCCATTAATCTTGAGCCATCCACGGCACTTAACCCTGCGAATAAAAACTAATGCTTACTGCATTGAAATGCTTGTGACTCATACCCGCAGATCTTTGGAGATTTCTTTATTGTCGAACTCGTTGTCATTATTCGATATATTTGTGTTTTAGTGATGGTTGATCATGGCGAGTGTATATATGGTCAGAATTAATAGGATTGTTAGAGTCATAAAATTATTATTAAGCTATTTATCTTGAGTCAAATTAATCCAACAAAGACCGAGTTGAGCTATAACTTATTTGTTCTGGTTATTTGTTCTGGTTATTTGTCATTAATGATAGCGGCTTTAGATTAATAAAAACCGCTATCATTTTTATAGGTAAATACTGAGCATTTTAGTAACCGATGGCGGCAGAACCTGAACGTCTTGGATCTGACGCCCCAAAAAGACCTTGTTCTGTCATCATTATTGATTGGGTACTGCCCATCGCATTTCCTACTTTGACTTTGTGACCTTTTGCTTCAAGTAATGAAATGGTATCGCGATTTAATGTATGTTCTACCCAAATAAAGTCGGGTAGCCATTGATGATGCATACGCGCAGCGGCTGTCGCTTCCGCAATATTCAATTTATGATCGATGACGTTCATGATCATTTGTAGGGTAATATTAATAATGCGCGAACCACCTGGGCTGCCGGTGACAATATATGGCTTACCATCTTTCATCACAATCGTTGGGCTCATTGAACTAAGAGGACGTTTATTGCCTTCTACTGCATTAGCTTCACCACCAATTAACCCATAACCATTAGGTGTACCAGGTTTAGCCGAAAAGTCATCCATTTCATTGTTTAATAACATACCCGTACCTTTAGCGACTAGGCCTGAGCCATAACTAAAGTTAAGGGTATAAGTATTAGCAACCGCATTGCCCCATTTATCGATAATCGAAAAGTGAGTGGTTTGATCGCTCTCATATGGAGCCAGTTTTCCGGGTTTAATTTCGCTGCTGGGTGTGGTTTTATTAATGGATATTTTACTGGCTATATTTTTAGCGTATTCAGGGCTTATCAATTGTTTCATGGGGACTGAGACAAAATCTGGGTCGCCTAAATACTCACTACGATCAGCATAGGCATATTTCATGGTTTCGGCCATAAGATGCAAAGTATCTGCGCTATTGTGGCCTAATTTATCAATGGGGAATTGCTCGAGTACTTTGAGCATTTCGATAATATGAATGCCGCCTGAAGAAGGTGGTGGCATAGAGACCACTTCATAACCACGGTAATGACCTCGTACAGGCTCACGTTCAACGACTTTATAGTTAGCAAGATCCGTAAGACTCATCATGCCGCCGGCATTGGTAACCGCAGTAACAATTTTTTCCGCGGTTTCGCCTTGATAAAATCCTTTACTGCCTTTTTCTGCGATTAACGATAATGAATGGGCTAATTCTGGTTGTTTAAAGATCTCATTGACTTGGTAATTACTGCCGTCAGCATGGTAGAAAATTTCTGCTGAACTTGGCCATTGGGTGATCCGTGACTTAAGGCCACTAAGAGAGTTTGATAAATCAGAGGTTACCGAAATACCGTCAATGGCTAACTTTATGGCAGGGGCAATAACCTGTTTCATGCTCATGGTGCCATATTGCGTTAACGCAAGTTCCATCCCCATCACAGTGCCAGGAACACCAACGGCTAAACCATGTTCACGACTGAGTTTATCGACGGCATTGCCTTGCTCATCAAGGAAGATATCTTTATAGGCTTTTGCCGGTGCGGTTTCACGGTAATCGATGGCAATGGTTTTATTTTGCTCCGCTATATGCACCAGCATAAAACCGCCACCACCAATATTACCCGCACGAGGTAATGTCACTGCAAGCGCGTATGCCACTGCCACAGCAGCATCAACGGCATTACCTCCTTGTTTCAAAATATCAACGCCAATTTGACTTGCTAATGCTTCTTGGCTTGAAACCATGCCATGCTTAGCATAGATTGGCTGAGCCGTTGCCATTTCACTAAAAATTGACGTTTCGTTTGCTTGGCTGTCAGCAATATGAAGCGCAGGATAACAAAGTGTCACTGTTAATGCGATGCTCAAAAAAAGCGGCGTTAATTTAGGGCGTCGAGTCACGATCAATCCTTGGTGTGTATTGAGAAGATACTGTGATAGAACATGCCACATGAGAGCAATAATTGGTATGAGTTTTTAGGCCTAGAGCATTATTAATAATAGGGACAGTGTGGGTGAAAAAAACACAAGCACGAGTTTATAAATATAAGTTTATTAACAATATTAGTGATATAGACAGTAAAGTATGGCATGACTTTTTTGGCGTGGAACATCCTTTTACACGTTATGAATATTTATCTGCACTCGAAATGAGCCGATGTGTTAGCGCCGAAACGGGCTGGACACCTATGCACCTTATAGTGATGGATGCGGATAATGTTGTGGCATTGATGCCGCTCTATCTTAAAACTCATTCTTGGGGCGAGTATGTGTTTGATTGGGCTTGGGCTGAAGCGTATGAGCGCCATAATATAGACTATTATCCAAAACTGGTGAGCAGCATTCCATTTACACCCACAACGGGTCAGCGTATAGGCTTCAATTCCGAGCTTTCAACCCTCGAGCAGCAACAGCTTATTGGCCATATTCAAACTTACTTGTCGCAAGCGGTAATTAAACACAATTGGTCATCTTGGCATTGTTTATTCACCACGCCCGTTCAACAGCAACAGTTGACACAAGCCGGGGTAATGGAACGGGTTGGTTGCCAGTTTCATTGGCACAACCAAGGTTACGTTGATTTTACGGACTTTCTTGGCACATTAACCTCTCGTAAACGTAAAAACATCCTCAAAGAGCGAACCTTAGCAAGACAACAGCTAGCGTTTCGCTTTGTTGATGGCGACAAGGCCACTAGTGAACAGTGGCAGGGTTTTGTTCGCTGTTATCAAAATACTTACTTAAAGCGTTCTGGTCACACAGGTTATTTATCGCTAGCTTTCTTTGAACAGATAGCGGCAACGATGGGAGCGTCAATACGGTTATTAATGATTGAAAATATTGAAGGACAATTAGTCGCATCGGCACTGTACTTTGTTTCGGGTACGCATTTATTTGGCCGCTATTGGGGAGCATTAACAGAATGTGATGGGGTGCATTTTGAAGCCTGTTACTACCAAGGAATAGAGTACGCCATCGCCAACAAATTAGCGGTATTTGATGCAGGTGCCCAAGGTGAACATAAGGTGGCTCGAGGATTTTTCCCGGTCAAAACCACCTCAAGCCATTTTATTGCCCATGAAGGCTTTAATGAGGCAATTGGCCATTTTTGTGAGCAAGAGCAATCACACATTGATATTTATATGCAACAAATGTGCGAACAACTGCCGTATAAGACTAATGATAAATGATAAATGGAGTCGTTCAGTATGGGTTAGCCTAGTGCTAACCAGATCCCAACAAGTACCATTAAGCTTCCCGCGATACGGTTCATTAAGCGAATGTTATCTCCCCGGCTTAGAAATAGTCGTAAGCTTTTACCGCCACTAGCATAAGCTAGCATAGAGACGCTTTCGGTTATCATAATAATACCGAGTAATACCGCCAGTTGTGGTCCTACGGCATTATCGACATTGATAAATGGCGGTAATAACGAAATCATAAACGCCCAACCTTTGGGGTTGGCAATCGCGGTAATAAATCCTTGGCTGATTAAACTGATGCGACTGGCTTTCACTTCAAGGCCAGTGATGATGGCCATTTTGCCTTTAGCGCGCCACATATTAATGCCAATGTAGCCAAGGTAAGCGCCACCCACCCATTTAAGAATATCGAACACCTGTGGGTAATTTAGCATGATGCTAGCAACCCCAAGTACTGCTGCAATGGCGACCAACGCCACGCCCACTAATTCACCTAACATCATCCATAAGGTTCTGCGTACACCAATACTCATGCCGAGTGTCATGGCTAACGTCATGCACATACCCGGAGTGATAGACACAAAAAAGAACGTTGGAATAAACACAACGAGTACGGCGTAATCTGGCATTAGAAAGGTCTTTGATTAGAATGTAGATGGCAGAGTGTAAAGGCCTAAAATGATAAAAACCAGCATTTTGCTGGTTTTTATGTTTCACTTCGTGTCTATAAAATTACAGCACGCCGCGCTTGATTTGATCGCGTTCAATGGATTCAAATAACGCTTTAAAATTACCTTCACCAAAGCCGAGGTTATTTTTACGCTGAATGATTTCAATGAAGATTGGCCCAAATAAGTTTTTGGTGAAAATTTGTAATAAATACCCATCTTCATCACCATCAACCAAAATCTGATGGTGCTTGATACGATCGTGATCTTCTGTCACCTGTGGCAACTTCTCAAAAATGGTGTCGTAATATTCAGGAATAATATCCAGTGTTTGGATTGAGGTATCTTCCATTGCATCTAATGAGGCGACAATATCACGACTTCTGAACGCCAGATGTTGAACGCCAGGGCCATTGTATTCACCCAAATATTCATCAATTTGATTTTTGTTATTGCCTTTACCTTCGTTAATTGGAATGCAGAAGCTGCCATCTGGAGAACGAAGCGCATAAGACACAAGCGATGTTTGCGCACCACTAATATCAAAATAACGTACCTCGGTAAAACCAAAAATATCTTTATAAAAGTTAGCCCACTTTTCCATGGTGCCTTTGTAGACATTGTTGGTCAAATGGTCGACCTCCATAAAGCCTTTCTCAGGCGTGATGACAGGTTGCTCTAAATCGACAAAGTCAGTTTGATAAATATTGTTTTGTTCACCAAAGGTGTCGATAAAGTAAATTAAGCTGTCACCAATACCGTAAATGGCCGAGTATGGCATGTCTTTATTGGCATCATCTGCGGGTTTTGCACCACGAGCTACCGCTTCTGTAAAGGCAAAGTTAGCATCTTCAACGCGCCAACCCATGGAACAAATTGCCGGACCATGAGATTTTGCAAATTGAGCAGAAAAGCCTGCACGGCCTTTATTCAATAAAAAGTTAATGTCGTTTTGTTTATAGTAAACAATGTCATTATCTTTGGCTTTTTTTAGCATTGAAAAACCAAAATCAATAAATACTTGGTGCATATATTCAGTATCTGGACTGGCAAATTCGGTGAATTCAATGCCTAACAGGCCCAGTGGGTTTAGTTCGCTTGCCATTTTGTCTTCCTCTATTTTATGTCAACACGTCATCACTCTTAGGTGACTTGGGGTAGAGATAAATGTGATCTTAGTTTTCTAACCAAGAGCGGTTGTAATCATCACTCATGCAATTTTTAACATGAGAGGTTAAATTTAGTGGGGCGAAGGTATCGACCATCACCGCATATTCGTAGGTGTCTTTTTTGCCGATAGAGGCTTCTGTGCGACCAGGTTGAGGCCCATGTGGCACCCCTTTTTGGTGTAAGGTCATGTAACCCGCTTCAATACCGGTGCGGCTCATAAAATCGCCGTCGACGTAATACAAGACTTCATCGCTGTCGATGTTGTTATGGTAATAAGGTGCAGGAATCGATTTAGGGTGAAAGTCATAAGGACGTGGCACAAAATTACAAATAACAAAGTTATGTGCGCTGAAGACTAAATGTTCTGACGGAGGCAAATGAATTTTACCTACTTTAGGGGCATATTCGCTAATGTTGAATGCCCATGGATACACACACCCATCCCAGCCGACTAAGTCAAATGGATGCCATTGCAGTGTCATTTCTTGGTAGCGCTCACCGAATTTACACATTAACGGAAACTCACCTTTTTCAACCACTGCATCAGTCAAGGTTGGCGTACGAATGTCTCGTTCACAATAAGGAGCAGACTCCAACATTTGGCCATATTCGTTTCTAAAATGCTTTGGCACTTCCACCATGGACGATGATTCGATAACAAATAAACGCACATTTTGATAATTGTTAAATTTCAGCTGGTAAGTTGTCCCGCGAGGAATAATTAGGTAATCCCATTTTTGGGTGTTAATCACCCCATATTCACTGAGTAGTTGTCCTTCACCCTCGTGAATAAACACCACTTCGTCAGCATAGGCATTGCGATAAAACGCATTGGTGTCTTCAGTGACTTTAGCGGTATACATCGCCACGTCATTATTGAAAAAGATTTTATTACGGGCGCTGAAAAAGTTGCCTTGGCAGTCGGCTTGGCGCGAGTCTATTTTGTAATTTTGGATCAGTGGGTCTTGCCATTGTTCACCATGAGTTAACGAGTAAGGTTGAACGTCTATCGCTTTGGTTGGCATATTGTGATGGTATTTATTCGAATAAATATTCGAAAAGCCATGAGTCGAAAATAATTCTTCACGATACAGCTCACCGTTGTCTTTTTCGAAGGCAATATGGCGTTTGGTCGGGATCTGACCTTGCTTAACATAGAATGGCATGTGGTTGTCCTATGGTGGATCTACTGTAAGTGTCGTGATGTTTGTAATACGATTGGTATTGATTGTTGTTATGGCCTAATCGCATTGGGTAAATCAATTTGTGATCTAACTAACAATTTAGTGGTAAAGATCAACAAAAAAAAGAATAATAAAAAGCTTAACTCAATCTATTTATTAGATTGTTATGTTAACTTTACATTAGTGTACGAATAACGAGACAGTGGAAATCTTATGCGAATAGATATTGATGCCTTTAATGTACTGCAAGTGCTTGTTGAAGAAGGTAGTTTTTCGAAAGCTTCTGAGCGATTACATAAAGCGCAATCGGCGGTGAGCTATCAAGTTAAAAAATTAGAGCAACATCTTGGGGTCACATTATTTAACCGCGATAATTATCGCGCCGAATTAACCCCCGAAGGCAAGGTTATTCTGGCTGAAGGGCAACGATTACTGCAGCATTTAGCCAATATTGAACATCTGGCCAGTCGTTTTAGTCAGGGGTGGGAGCCTAAGCTTGAGTTAGTGATAGACGGTGCTTTACCGATGGAACCGATCATGACCGCGCTTAAGCGCATGTCAGAACACAATATACCCACTAAAGTGCAGCTTAATATGGAGTTTTTAGGCGGCGTACAGTATCGTTTTGAGCGCGACCAAGCAGACTTAATGTTGGTCAAGGATTATCGTACTGGCCCCTCGTATCATCCTAAACCGTTACCTGCGATTACCAGCGTGCTAGTGGCGTCATCACAACATCCATTAAGTCAGTTAAAAGGCATTAGTTTGCCCGAGTTACAACAACATGTTGAGTTAACCATTGAAGATTCATCTCCTGGTAAACGTGACCGCGATGAAATGCAGTTTGGCGGCGATAAAGTCTTTTATTTGTCAGGTTTTATCATGAAAAAAAATGCCTTACTAAAAGGTCTGGGTTTTGGTTGGATGCCGGATTTTTTAATTGCTGAAGAATTACATCAAGGGCAACTGATCGAGATTGATTTTATTGGTGGTAACCGCTTTAGTTTTACACCGCAATTAGTGTCCACACTTGAACGTCCGCTGGGGCGAGCAGGGCAACTATTTACCGAGCTTATTCTGCAAGAATTTGCTCGATATCAACAGCGACAACAATCAGGGTTAAGTGGAGCCGGATTAGGGTAAACATTGGCATAATTCTATTAACTAACATAGAGATAATACAAAGTGGATCCAGTATGTTGATATATTGTTATGTTAAATCGCTGATCATTTTGTTACCTTAAATAATACGTATCGAGCAATGCCTTATCGATGTTGGGCGATTGCAAACATTAAATAAATTTTTAGGGAATGAAAATAAGCATGAAAAGTCATGAAGTAGATTATGAAATTATTGGTTCTAGCATGCAGCTGGTTGAAGTTGAATTAGACCCAAATGAGTCTGTGATTGCTGAAGCGGGTGCCATGACCTATGTCGAAGAAGATATTGGTTTTGAAGCCAAGATGGGTGATGGCTCTGAGCCAGAATCTGGGTTTTTTGGTAAATTACTTGGTGCGGGGAAACGGGTCATTTCCGGTGAAGGTATTTTTATGACCCACTTTACCAATGAAGGCCAGCAGAAACGTAAAGTGGCTTTTGCGGCGCCGTTTCCGGGCACCATTTTGGCGATAGACTTAGCTCAACATCAAGGCGAGCTTATCTGTCAAAAGGACAGTTTTTTAGCGGCAGCCTTAGGCACGCAAGTGAGCATGAAATTTAATAAGCGCTTAGGAACCGGTTTTTTTGGTGGTGAAGGATTTATCCTACAAAGCCTTAAAGGTGATGGCATGGCGTTTGTGCATGCGGGTGGGACACTGATAAAAAAAGAATTGTATGGTGAGACCTTGCGGGTCGATACGGGTTGTTTAGTTGGATTTACTCCCAGGATTGATTATGACATTCAGCGTGCGGGCTCTTTAAAGTCGATGGTGTTTGGCGGTGAAGGCTTGTTTCTTGCCACTTTAAAAGGTCATGGGACTGTGTGGTTACAAAGCTTACCGTTTTCTCGTATGGCTGACAGAATTATTGCTCATGCGCCTTCAAATGGCGGTAAAGATCAAGGTGAAGGTTCAGTACTCGGTGGAATAGGGCGGATGATTAACTAATCGGGATATTAGCATTGAGTGCTCAGACGATTATAAGTCATCGCGCCGATTTAGTCTGAGCTGTCCTTAAAGGGATTGAATAATTTTTGTGTGCCCAAAATGCGTCAATGGCAATTAAAGGTTGTCGATGCTATTAGGCAAATAAAAACCGATAGCATTAGGCTATCGGTAATTAAGAATAGCGGCTGTTCACATGTCATTAATAAGTGGGTTTAGCGATAATAGTTTGCCCGATAGGGGTTAAACTTAACAAGGCCAACTTAATGTGTTGTATCGCAAAAGGGATCCCAATAATGGTGATAAAACAGGCTAATGCATGCACTAAATGACCAATAGCGAGCCAAATCCCAAAACATAAAAACCATAGCACATTACCCACTAAGCCTAGTGTGCCAGTACCAATATCTTCTTGGCCAGAAATGTGTTTGCGGTTAACAGTTTCTTGTCCAAATGGCCAAAAAGCTAATTCGCCAATAACAAAACAGGCTCTGCCAAAAGGGATGCCAATGATACTGATAAAGCACAGTACCCCCACAAGCCACCAAGCAAGGCCCATCACAAAACCACCCATTAAAAACCAAGCAATATTAAAGATTAAGCGTAAAAGTGACATTTTCATTCCTATCAAGAGTCAATATTAATTACTATATAGCGATAACTAGCGATAATCATGCCATTATTATAAGCTTATGATTCTAATTGTTTAAATGTTATTTTCGACATTGAGTGTCTGTTAGGCCTGACAATTAATACAAATGAATCGATGAGAATTATCATTTTTTAGTTAAAATACCCATATTACAGTTGATTGAGATAAGACATGTTTTCGATAAGCCCAGTAGAGTCGATGAACTTTGACGGCCACACCCTCTACATTAAGCGGGATGATTTACTGCATACTGATTTCAGTGGCAATAAAGCACGTAAGTTTTATCATTTTTTGCATCATGATTATTCATATGTGACCCGCCTAGTCGGGGCCGGTTCTGCACAAGCTAACTCTTTGTATTCATTATCTGTGCTGGCTAAGCAGCAGGGCTGGCAATTTGACTATTACGTTAGCCATATCAGCAATTTTTTACTACAACACCCCCAAGGCAATTACGCTGCCGCGATTCAAAATGGGGCTAATATTATTAATGTTGCTGAGTTGCCATATGCCGATAACATAGCCGGCATGCATTTAGATGATGTTGTGCAATACATTCTGTTATCAACCCCGACTTACGCCGATAAACAACATCTACTGTGTATTCCTGAAGGTGGGCGCTGTGAATACGCAGAAACGGGTATTGCGCAGCTTGCTAGTGAAATTATTGAGTGGGCTCAGATTAGACAACAAATTAAGTTCATGGTTTTTTTACCTTCTGGTACCGGCACCACGGCAGCTTATTTAAATAAGCAACTAATACAACAGCTCGCTCAACTGCAATTAACACCAGTACTTACTATTGAGGTATTAACCTGCAGCACGGTTGGCGGTGATGATTACTTACGCCAGCAATTTTCACAATTAATTGATGAAGTTTATTATCCTCACATTGTTAGTGATGGGCATAAATATCATTTTGGAAAATTATCGCGGCGTTGTTTTGATATGTGGCAAACCGTATGTCAGTCTGGAATTGAATTTGAGTTGTTGTATGACCCTGTCGGATTTTTAGTATTACAACATTATTTGAAGACTAATACGTTGACTAATACTGATATTTTATATGTACATCAAGGTGGGATATTAGGAAATAAAACGATGTTGCCAAGGTATCTACGAAAGTTTTCAAATTCGATTAACGCTTCATGACAACGAAAACGTAGTCACGCTCACATTTTCGTCAGATTTACGACGATTAAGAAAATTAACTCATTGATAAAATGGGTTTTGTGTGAGTTTCGTTAGGTTTTTTGTTCTTATTCGACTGAGGTTTGAACTGGAGTAGTCGTAAAGGAGTAATTCATTTTGCTCTGTTTTAATAAACATCGGTAATTGAGAGGAGAATACCGAGAAATGAGTTTATTAAATACCAGAGCAAATGATTAACGCTTAGCGTTAGGGGGATTACTTATTTGCAGAGATTAACCATTTCATGAAGTTCATTGCTTCAATGCGCTTTGAAAAGGTCTTTTTGTTTTTACCTAAGCTGTCGGTAAAAGCAATTGAGTTTTTGTTTGACGAAATAGAATTAACCGGGAAGCTAACTGAGATTTCGTGTCCATTCATGTTGTATGACATTGGTCACACTCCTTTTTATATATTCACCATTAGGTGAGACAATTGTTCAATAAAATATCCTTGGCATTTTTTAGTGTTGCGAAAGATTAATGTTTCGAGATTTAACTTACCCTATCTTTTACTCACTAATCAAGTGTTGTTATGTCAATAGTTGATTAAGGTCTACTTTGTGTCAGCAACATTGATGTTGTGACATAACCTTAAGGCACTTGATACAAATGGCACTTAATTTTGTAAGTTGAACATAGTTTTATGACAGCAAGATTACGTGGATAGAAATTATCGTATCAACATAGATCAATTGAAAATCAAAAACGATGAACATAAGCTTGTCTTGGGTTTATTTACGAAGTGAAGTTGAGCAGACTTACAGGTAGGTAACCAAAATTAACAAGAAAACTAAATCTGCATGGATAATATACCGAGTGTTTGCATATGGCAATAGTCTTTTTCAAATTTTAATCAAATTAAAGCTCATTTCGATTAAAAAATAAGCAATGGGCCAGCTGAGCGGTTGTTTATACTTAAAATAGCCTGTGATGCGGGCATTTTGTAAAAATAGATGATGAGCATGCTCACTACTTATGCTCTACCTTACGGTGTTAACAACGTAAGCCCAGCTATGCACTAATCATGTTTAAACCACCCTAGCTTAACTTTGTTTACTGAAACAAATTAAGCTAAGGAACTTCAAAACGGGATAATAAACGTTTATTAAACAGCACCTACGACTCTAACTGCGTAGCATTGGCCCAGAACTTCAGCAATTGATGATTCAATATACCTTGCTAGCAAAACAAAGGCTAAGTTCACTGTTAATAACCTGAAGATAGACTGAATTTATCCGTTTATCCCATTTGATATTACGATTTTAAATTAATAAACCAATGATTAATAAAGTAAATCGCCAATTGGATTTAATAACTTACTTATGCCTTTAGTAAAATATAAAGGGGCATCAACAATGGTATAACACAAACAGCCTTCAAGTGTTTTAGGAGAATGTTGATGTTCTTTGTCGAGCAACATAAAATCACCAGGTTTATAAGTGTTGTAACAGTCGCTGAACTCTCCTGCGAGTAGTAAGGTCAGTTCTGCACCTTTATGAGTATGCTCAGGGATCTCACCATTAGCAGCGATGTGTAACAAGCTTGCTCTTGCTTGCGGCTCACCGGTATCGAGTCGTAAACGACTGACTTTGCCAATACCTTGCCAAGAAGCGTTAATTTTTTTACGAAAAACTCTTGGCAGTGGGTAATGATGACCTTTAATGCTGACACTGTTATTTTCAATGCTATTGTCGGTATTAGGTTGCGCAGCTTCTAAGGTATCTAAGGTTGAATTCAAAAACTGGGCAAGCAATGCATCTAGCTGATTATTATCAGTGCTATCAACCGATTGAGGTGCCGCAGTTGTATTAAATTGCTGGTCAGACAAGGTAATCGTCATTTGATCGAGTTGCTGTTGGCAATGTTGGCAAAATTCGGCGTGAGCAGAGATTGCCATCGACATAGACAGTGGAAGTTCGCCTTTAGCATGGAGAGACAGTAAATGTGGGTCTGGGTGGTAATTAATCATAGTGTTTCTCCATAAAACTTTTTAATTTTTCCAATCCTAGTCGAAGCCGAGATTTAACGGTGCCGATTGGAATATTAAGTTTGTCTGCTAACTCTTGCTGAGTAAGCTCTTGCATATAGATGCCTTGGACTACTTGACGCTGCAGAGGAGGTAATTCTTCCACGTGCTGTAATAATGTTGCCGATAACAAAAAATCTTCATCATTATGTTCAGCGTCATCGGATTCAAATAAAGGCCAAATATCATCACCGAATGAATCTTCACGGTTATGTTGTACTTTACGAAGCATATCAAAACATTGATTGCGCATAATGGTAAACACCCAAGTACTTACCGCTGCTTTATCAACGTTGTAAAGATGAGCTTTGGTCCACACTCTAGTCATGGTTTCTTGTACTAAGTCCATGGCTAAGCCTTGTGTGCTTAAACGTTGAACCCCAAAAGAATTAATTTTTGGGGAAAAATGTGAAAAAAGCTTAGCAAAAGAGGTTTTGCATCGATTGTTAGCTACTTTCATCATTAATGCAGCGAGTTCATCTGCTATTGGATTGGGTTCGTCTTTTTTCATAGCACCATTTCGATTAATTAAGGGTCTTTGTACAAGAGACCTCTTATCATAACCAATTTGTACGCTTTGTGATTGAACATTTTCCATTATTTTCACTCGCATCCAATAAATAAGTCATTAAGCTTAAGCATTTACTTTATCTATGCCTTAGCTCGTTCAAACTGAACAAACCATAATTCAAAAATTATACGCTGCGTAGTAGAGTTCAGATCACTCGTTGAGATTATTTTATAATATCGAGTAGGAATGATTTAGCTAATCTATGGTCATGACTATTAATACACTGATATTTTTCTTTTGAACTCAGAGGGATAATTTCAAGCCAACGTTGACATACCCAAGCGATATCATTAAATTTTTCTTCCGAATAATGAGCAAGATGCTGAGGATATTCCTGCAAAATCTGCTTCAAAGTACTACTGAGCAGCTTATCTTTTTTACGATCTATCTGATGAATGTGTGGTTGTGCATTTTGTTGTTCAATAATATCGCTCGGCCAAGAATCAATTAAGCTCACATCTGCTCGCTTTAAACCGTCATCATCAACGCTGATTTGGTTAATTGTAAATGTTTTTTGCCCTTGAATACTGATACCCAGTAAGCCGTCTTCAAGCATTTCGAAGTCGATTATCTTGGTCAATGTACCGATAGGTAAGATGGATTTGTTATCATCAGCCAACATGCATAAGCCAAAACCTAAACCACTTTTAAGGGATTCGGAGACTAAGCGTTTATATCTCGGTTCAAAAATGCGCAATTGGGTATACCCCTGCGGTAATAAGCAAATAGTTAATGGGAAAATAGGGATTATCATAGCTGCCTCCATATGAAACTTAGTCGGTAATTTGATCTGTCATACGCTTCTATATGGGTTAACGATCATCTTTCTCTGGGGTATGATCAACCCAAATCAGATTATTGGGATCAATCGTTAAAGCGGATAACTTCATCATAAAGCGTTGTTTAATAATGGCATCAATGCTGGGTGTTCTTGATAAAATCCACGCATACTTGTCATTAGGGCCAATGACGAGGGCATCTGTGTAACGACCATTTTGGGCTTGAACGATGTCGTGGATTTGGTATGCACCATAGAATGGTCCGAAAAAAGAGACTGTTAGCAATCCTTGATTAGCGCCATTAATGAAATATGCTTTGCCTGTTGCCTGATCCCAGCGTTGCTTATCTTGTTTATATCCTCGATTAATAACCACAAGCTTGTCACCTTGCGGGTTATACTGCGCGGTCACATTTGACATGTTGCGCTCAAATGAGTGATCAAGGCGGGCAATTTCATACCAAGTTCCTATGTATTGCTCAATTTCAAAAGGTTTGACGACATCAACTGGTTTGTCAATCAGTGTACATGCTGATAAACCCAGTAAAGAAATACTGATGCTAAAAGTGCTTATTATTTTGGAAAATAATGTCATGTTGAAGCCTTAACTGAATGGTTAATACAATGGGAATTTATTGACCCAGAAAATAGAGTACGTATTGAGGTTGGTTATTGATCTTGTTTAATAAATTTTTTCATTTTCGGTCACATAAATCTAGGTCTAACAACGATTATTGGTATTTTTTAAGTATAATTATTATTAATATTTGAAGTTGTATATTTAGGTGGAAGTCGTTCATGAAAAAAGTGCTTGATACGGTTGATCAACGAACTAAGTTAGTGGGCGAAAATCGTTTAGAATTATTGTTATTTCGCATTAGTTCAAGTCAATTATTTGCTATTAATGTATTTAAAGTCAAAGAGGTAGTTAACTTACCTCCGTTAAATACAGTGCCTGGTAGCAATCCTAATATTTATGGTGTGGCTAACATCAGAGGGATCTCGATCCCGGTGATTAATTTACGTGAAGCGATTGGTTTTTCACCCATGCCGGTAACCGAAGATAGCAAATTGATTATTACTGAATATAACCGCAGTGTGCAGGGCTTTTTAGTGGGTAATGTCGAGAACATTATTAATATGACGTGGAGTGATATTATGCCGCCACCCAAAACCGCTGGCGGGGATAACTACTTAACGGCGATAACAAGAATTGAAGATCAAGGGCAAGTGCGTTTGGTGTCTATTATTGATGTTGAAAAAGTGTTGGCTGAGATCATCGATTACGATGTGAAATTAACCGATGGGGTGCTCGACGAAACGTTAGCGACGCAAATGCTTGGCCGTAAGGTATTCATCGTTGATGACTCATCTACTGCACGTAAGCAAGTAAGAGATACATTAAGTCAGCTAGGCCTTGAGATTGTTGAGGCGTCAGATGGACTTCAAGCGTTGCAATTACTGCAATCGTGGGCGGATGAAGGTCGTGATGTTGCAAATGAATTATTAATGATGATTACCGATGCAGAAATGCCAGAAATGGATGGCTATAAGTTGACCTTCGAAGTTCGTAATGATCCCAGAATGACATCGTTATTTATTACACTCAATACTTCTCTGAGTGGCAGTTTTAATCAAGCTATGGTGGAAAAAGTCGGCTGTAATGAATTTATCTCTAAATTTCAACCCGATTTATTAGTGCGCGTGGTCCAAGATCGTTTGCGTACTATTATTGGCTAGATATTAACGAGAGACTGGCTAGTCGTTAGGTCGTTTATTGGTCCATATCTTCGATTAACTCATCAAGAATAAGACGTTGATGTCTGGGGGTAACACCAATATTAAGTCGAGCGATTTTAACCGCATGACCAAATTGGGCTTTACCAAGCAGGGTAATGAGCTGCTGTAAAAAGCCACTGTCTAAAGACAAGGTTTGGCTATAGTGGCTAATGGCTTTGGTTAATGAGGTAAATACAATATCGTCAAACTCAAAACCGGTTTGATATTGACTACTATTACCGGCGATTTCCCCCTCGAGTAATACACCGTCAAGACTTAATGGCCAACCCCGAGCATTAATACGACCTTGGGCGATTTGATACATCATCCAAGCACTTTTCTTAAAGCCACCAAAAATCATACAATCAAATTCAGATTCTTTGAGTTCTTGCTCTGTCCAGTTAATGCCAATGGCTAAGTCTTTGCGATATAGGTGCATTAAATTATCTTTTACCGCATCACGACAATCCCAAATAGAGGTCAGCAGATTTTTCTTGGCTAACATATGGCATTCTTTGCAAGCGGGAATGGCTAGAGAGGGATGGGGAGTATGAGTCATTCTATAGTAATCAAAGGTATGGTTACTTGGCTCGTAGCAAAACCAACAAGTGTGTCGTTTGTCAAAAGGAACATCAATCAGAGTAGGCATGGGCACAGTATTATCAATAGGCTGTTCAATGACTCACAGCCTAGGTAGTAAGATTAAATTAACGTCGATTATTCTTGTTCAAAATCAACTAATTCTTTAGCCAGTACGATGGGGTCGATTTCTAGGCATTCTTGCTCTGCTTCCCAGTCAACACCAATTAATACGCCATCATCATTTAAGTCACTTACCCAGTATTCTAAAAATTCAGCTAGAGTGATGGTCACTGCATTGTAGTCAGCCCATTCGTCAGTGCAGTGACTTTTTGCCGCAGTTTCACTTGACCAAAGTGGCATAACATCAGTTTCTTCAAATTCTGATGAGTCACATACAACCCAACCCTCACCGGTTTCATCTTGTAAGCCCCATAAGACTTGATGTTGTTTTACGCTTTCGATAAAGCCTGTTAATGCTGCTGTCTGTTCTGTCATGATAAATCGCTTAAATGAGTGAGAATTAAAGTCATTATACGGACTCAATGAATAAGGAAAAGGCTTAATTAATGAAAATTTTATTATGTGAATTCTCGGTGGATATTTAGAGAGTAAATTCACTTCTTATCTGTTCACTTAACTGGAATGTTGCGCAACACTGGCCAATAGCATGACTGACGGTATCGTTGCTGCATTTCTTATCTTCAGGCAACGTTATGTCACATCATACTCGGCTAAATAGCATACTGAAGCCTGTCTTTGGGGCGAGACTCAGGTATTCAAGTTGTTTAATATCTTAATTTATAATTGTGTCAACATGATACCGCGAACTGAAAAGCTTGAGTGGCACTGAGTGAACATATAATGATTGCTATTGTTATGACCCGTTTTTTTGTTTGTTAATTAAATTTTGCATAAATAAACAGGCTTTAATGATGACAGCTCTTGTTTCCTGATGGGCAATCAGTCACGATATTCATTATTCATTTTGTGCTAATTAAGTGTTGTTTCATGACGAAAAAAAGCCGGGTTCCTGTGTTTGTTGCTTCAATCATTTTATCTTGTACTGTGCTCAGTGCCTGTACGGCTTCGGCAACACCAAAGGTCAGTAATACGGTTGAGCCTGCTGATGACTTTGCCCAATGTGTGGTCAGATTACAGCAAAAAGCCAAGGATGCTGGAATTTCACAAGATATAATTGATACCACTGTGGCTCAGTTAACGTATGTGCCACGAGTGATTGAATTAGACAATCAACAACCAGAATTCACCACGACATTTGGTGATTATTTTGATAAGCGTGTGACCCCTTGGCGAGTTGAGCAAGGTCGAAAATTAATGGCTAAACATCAACCTTTATTAAACACGCTAACAACAAAGTATGGGGTTCCAGGCCAATATATTATGGCCTTTTGGGGGCTTGAAACCAATTTTGGCAGTTACAAAGGCAGCATGTCAGTGCTCGACTCACTGGCAACCTTGGCGTGCGACCCTCGTCGAAGTGATTATTTTACCGGTGAGTTACTACAAGCGCTTAAGCTAAAACAGCAATATCACTTTGATGATAAGAAAATGGTCGGTTCATGGGCAGGTGCGATGGGGCACACTCAATTTATGCCGACCAACTACCGAAAATATGCGGTAGATGGCGATGGCGATGGTATTGCTGATCTGTGGAATAGTACCGATGATGCACTGACGTCAGCGGCAAACTTTTTACAACATCTAGGTTGGAAAGCCGATGAACGATGGGGGCGCGAAGTGTTGTTGCCTGATGATTATCTGTTTTCTTATTTAGGCGGCAAACATGTCTTACCACTCGTTAAATGGCATGAGCTTAATATTACCCAAGCGAATGGTCAGCCGTTATCTACACCAGACATGCAAGCGGCATTATATTTACCGGCAGGACATACAGGGCCAGCCTTCTTAGGTTATGACAACTTTAACGTGATTATGCGTTGGAATCGTTCTGAGTTTTATGCCATTGCGGTGGGCCATTTAGCCGACCGCATTAATGGCGCGTTACCATTAACACGCGCTGTGCCTAAACAAGCAAGATTAAGCCGAGACACGGTAAAAAAATTACAGCAAAAGCTGAATGATGCTGGATTTGATGTCGGTGAGCCAGATGGTATTTTAGGCCGAAATTCAGTGTTAGGTTTGCAAGCCTTTCAACAGAAAAAAGGGCTTGTTGCTGATGGTTTCCCTGACATACAAACATTTACCGCCTTGGGTATTAAACGATAGTGACGAGGTTATTGGCCACTTTTTTGTGGATGCATTAGCACGCTTTTGCTAAGCTTCGGCAAATTTTAGATTTAAGGAACGATAATGAGCATTAAAGACGATATGGTCGTGCAGTTTAATTACTCGCTACGTGATGAAAAAGGCGATGTGATTGAATCAAACGAAGGTCTTGAACCGATTTCATATTTACATGGTCATGACAACATGATGCCAGGTATCGAAGATGCTATTAATGGTAAACAAATTGGCGAGAAGTTCACCATTACGCCTCCTGCTGCCGATACCTATGGTGAACGCCAAGCTGATGCTGAACAACGCGTATCGGTGAAACATCTTGTTGGTGCAAAAGTATGGAAACCTGGCATGGCTGCTGTTGTTAATACTGACGAGGGCAAACGTCAAGTGACCATCATCAAAGTGGGTAAATTTATGGCAACGGTAGATGTGAATCATCCTCTATCAGGACGTGAATTAACCTTCGACATTGAAATTGTCGGTGCTCGTGACGCGTCAGATGAAGAAATTGCTCATGGCCATGCCCATGGTGCAGGTGGTCATCATCACTAATGAGTTTAATTTACTGTTAATGCTAAATTTAGGCGTAAATTAATTGGTGTATAAATCCCAAGTGAAGACTTGGGATTTTTGTTTTTACAGTGAGTTATTATGGTTATTGATTTTTCTTTGGGTAAAATTATTGTTACTGTGCATGAAATTCAGTGCCGGTTTCATGATAGTCAATTGGTGCTCGCTGCATCAGTAGATGATATTAGTTGTTTCCATCAAGGGTTAGTGATTGTAGCCGATGCAGGGACGGTAAGGTGGAGTCTCAAACTCGATAATCCGTCGCAATTAGAGGCGTTACTTAATCACACCGGGATCCACGCGCAATAACGCATCAACATACGCCAATATCAAGCTTGCTGTTTGTATAGCTAACAAGGCGTATTGACGAGTCAATAGCGAGTCTATTGCACGTCAATACAAGGTAGAAAAGGCACAAAGCACTTTTTTATAAGCGTTTATTAGCCTATATGAGGTTAATTAGATTAGTTAAGTTGTCAGATCCGCACGGTTATGTGGTCGTAAATAGTCAATATCTGGTCCAATAGGGACGATTTGAGTTGGATTAATATGTTGATGACTGAAGTAATAATGCTGTTTTATATGGGTCATATTGACCGTTGCGGCAATGCCGGGTTGTTGATATAAATCACGTAAGTAAGCAGAAATATTTGGCATGCTTTCAATGGTATTGCGGTTGGTTTTGAAATGACCGACATAAACGTTGTCAAACCGGATTAATGTGGTGAACAGGCGCCAATCAGCTTCGGTTATGTGCTCACCCAACAAATAGCGTGTTCCTGTTAAGCGTGTTTCAATGGTATCCAATGCCGAAAATAATGCACTGAACGCTTCTTCATAAGCCGCTTGTGAAGTCGCAAAACCGCTACGATACACCCCATTATTTATCTTATCGTAAATGAAGTTATTGAGTTCATCTATCTGCTGTTGCAATGCTTGGGGATAATAATCGAGGTCATTCCCCGTGAGATGATTGAAGGCACTGTTAAACATTCTGATGATTTCAGATGATTCATTACTGACAATGGTGTTGGTTTTTTTGTCCCACAGCAACGGCACCGTGACTCGACCATTATATTGAGGTTTGGCAAACTGATACAGCTGGTACAAAAAATCCTTTTGATACAAAGGATCCGCTTGTGCCCCGGTAATATGTCGGCCAATACGGGATCCATTTGCATTGGCAAATTCCCAGCCATTTTCTCGCATATGGGGTTCAACGACAGTGACATCAATAAGCGCTTGTAATTGCTTTAACTGCCTAAAAATTAGGGTTCGATGTGCCCAAGGGCAGGCAAGTGATACGTACAGATGGTAGCGATTTGCTTCTGCCTTAAAGCCAGCATCTCCTGATGGGCCGGCTTGGCCATTAGCCGTCACCCAATGACGTAATTGAGCATTTTTTCGAACAAAATCACCGTTATTTTCTTCGGTAGCGTACCATTGGTCTACCCAATGGCCATTTTGTAATAAGCCCATTTTAGCTCACCTATTCAAGATATTTTCACTTATGATATAACAACTAAAATCGAATAAAAGATTAAAAAATTGGACTTTTTGTTCGATTAAATGCTGTGGATAGCATTGTAGCGGTATTATTTGTGATGATTAAGCGTGAATAATTCGATGTTAAAAATCAATTAACGTAAGATAGCCAGCAATATTGTTACTGTATTGAAAGGATTAATAAATATGCCTGCTCAGTTAGATAAAATCGTAGTTGAACCGCAATTACCCGCGACGTCTTGTGTTATTTGGTTACATGGATTAGGTGATTCTGGTGCCGGTTTTGCCCCCGTGGTGCCAGTGTTAGGTCTAAATAGTCAGCATAGTATTCGGTTTATTTTCCCCCATGCACCAGAACAAGCGGTGACGATTAATGGCGGTTTTGTGATGCGCTCATGGTACGACATTAAAAGCATGGACTTGCATGAACGCGCCGATATACAAGGCGTTATGGCGTCAGAGCAAGCTATCCGGCAGTTAATAGTTGATCAAATTAACAATGGTATATCTGCCGATAAAATCGTCTTAGCCGGTTTTAGCCAAGGTGGGGTAATGAGTTTGTTTACCGGTCTGCGTTTTGAGCAAAAACTAGCGGGCATTATGGCGTTATCTTGCTACTTACCTGGCGGAGAGAAACTACCTGAGCAATTATCAGCGGCTAACCAAAACACGCCTATTTGGCATAACCACGGTGAGCAAGATGATGTAGTACCCTTATTTGCAGGCAAAATGGCTAATGATGCCTTAAATGCTGCGGGTTACAGCACTTCGTGGAAAACTTACCCAATGCCGCACAGCGTGCTGCCTAATCAACTGGCAGATATAGGTCAATGGTTGCAGCAAGTTTTACGTTAATGTGATCTTAAGCATTTATTTTAAGGTGTTTGTTGTTTTACTTAAAAGACAATCAACCGTTTCTTCTTTTTGAGTAATTATCTACACTAATTTAAAGGCTTAGTTGTTTAAATGCAGCTAAGTCTTTTTTTTTAACGGTTAAAATATCAGTCTGAACATGACACTGTTCTATTTTTGGGACGAAATATGTTGTAACTAATTGTTAATATTGTATAAATTGTCACACTTCGTCATGAAAATGTCACATAACCTTGGCAATGTTTGCTACTATCATGTTGATGAAATTTAGAGTCTGTTGATCTTTCGAGATAAATTTAACGGTTGCTTGTGGTTAATTAAGATAAGCCCATGTTGATGCAGTGTCTTTACTCTGTCTTAACACGGTCTATTGCTGTCGCAGTAAACCACAAATACTGCCCGTTGGGTTCGGCTAAAAATGTTTTACTCTTTGTTGCAAGGTACTGGCTTAGAATGATTAAGCGTTACATCTTGAATCGCAATTAACATTCTTTTATCACGAGCCAATATTTGACCTCGAAAGAAAAACACACTTTCATCAGGTATAAAATAATAAATTATTCAAATTATTCAAATTATGGGGTCTTAAATGAACAAAACAATGTTTAAAGGTTTGCTGGCAACCGCGGTTATTGTTGCATTAACAGGTTGTAACAGTGACGACGATAACACCGCCGTCATTCCGACGACGTGTGCCGAAGCGGGTGCAGATTGTACATTATTTACAGTATTACATACCAATGACAACCATGGCCGCTTCTGGGAAAGCAAGTATGGTGAGTATGGAATGGCGGCACGTAAAACGCTAATTGACCAAATTCGTGCTGAAGTTAGTTCAAACGGCGGCGAAATGCTTTTATTATCTGGCGGCGATATTAACACTGGCGTACCAGAATCGGATTTACTAGATGCACGTCCTGACTTTATTGGTATGAACCTTATCGAGTACGACGCAATGGCTGTGGGTAACCATGAGTTTGATAACCCACTAAGTGTATTGGATATGCAGCGTGAGCTAGCTAACTTCCCAATGCTTGCTGCTAACATCTACAAAACTGAAATTGATAATGATGACAAAGAAACACTAGTTCGTTACTTTGAACCATACAAAATCTTTGAAATCAATGGTCTTAAGATTGCTGTAATCGGTTTAACGACTGAAGATACTGCGACGATTGGTAACCCAGAGTTTGTTAAAGAGCTTACATTCACTAAGCCAGCTGATGAAATTAAGAAAGTGATTGCAGAAATTAAAGCCGCAGGTACTGCAGATTTAATTTTTGCAACTACCCATATGGGCCATTATGCTGATTCACAAAGTGGCTCTAATGCACCCGGTGATGTTGCTCTTGCTCGTGCTGTAACCAAAGGAGACCTAGCTGCTGTCATTGGTGGTCATTCACAGAACCCTGTGTGTATGAGTGCAGATTACCAAACCTATGATGATGCATTTAAGCCAGGTGCAGATTGCCGTCCAGATATGCAAAATGGTACTTATATCATGCAAGCCCACGAGTGGGGCAAGTATGTTGGTCGTGCTGATTTTGAATATTTCGGTGGTGAGCTTCACTTAGCCGATTACAAGCTAGTACCAGTTAACCTCAAAGCGAAAGATGCTGATGGTGTTCGTCAGTTTATAGCTGAAAAAATTACTCCAGATGCGATAGTTCGTGAAATTCTGCGTCCGTATCAAGAAGAGGGTGGAGAAAAACTAAGCGAAGTTATTGGTACTACCGATGGCAAGCTAGAAGGTGACCGTAGTATTGTTCGTAATCAACAGACCAACTTAGGTCATTTGATTGCAGAAGCTCACCGTACAAAAGTGATGGCTGATGTTGCTGTTATGAACTCAGGTGGTGTGCGAGCTTCTATCGAGACAGGTGACATTTCTTATAAAGATGTGCTTACAGTACAGCCATTTGCTAATACTATTACAAAGATCACTATGACTGGAACGCAATTAACTGAGTATCTTAATACCGTAGCGACAGTTAATGTTGGTAGTAAAGGTTCTGGTGGATATCCTCAAATAGTCGGCTTAAAAATGAACGTTGATTGTTCCGCTAAGAAAGTAACAATCAGTGAAGTTAAAGGTAATACATATTCTGCTACTGCAGAATACAGTTTAACCGTTCCTAGTTTCAATGCTGCTGGTGGTGATGGTTATCCTAAGATCTCTCCAGTTATGACTGGTTATGTTGATGCTGAAGTTCTTTATACTTTCATTAAAGCTAAGAAAGATATCTTAGTCTCTGAATTTGCACCAATTGCTGGTAATATTCAGTTCATTAACAGTGAAAGCGTTTTAGCTTGTAAAGATACAACTCAATAAATCCTGTTTTACGTTATTGAAAAAAGCAGCCTTAGGGCTGCTTTTTTATTGTCTTGAAAATATGCTAAGTTTCACACTTGAAACATGCTCGGCGAATTACGTCTTGCTTAGATAACTCGCTAGGGTAAGAGGCGATGGAGGTCGCCGTGATGGCAGGGTAATTGCTTTTAAAGAGTGTTCTATGTAATCGAACGGAGTTAAGCCATTGGCTTTAGCCGTTTCTTAGATGCGTATAAATTAACGCTCGCCTCAGTACCAAGGGTAGTTAAACAGAAAGTTTTTATGCCTATCACAAACGGTTTGACTGCACGTTTAGCATCATTGCCGATATTAAGTCGGCTGTCTTCTATGTAACAGATGAGTGTTGACCTGACGTGGTCTAATTGATCCGACTACCCCAGTTAAGACATAATTAGCTTAACTGGGGATTCAAATGATAAAACGTAAAACTGCGCTGGCTACTTTTTATATACTCATTTTGTAGCGTTAACGCTTGTCATAAACTGTTAAGTGATTTTATTTCCAACCAATATGAGTCGTCAATGTGTGACTCTGTCCTGGGGCTAATAACACGCAATCTTCTAGTACATTAGCCGCTTCTAAACACACCATGGTTAAGTAATCATCGGGATTAAAACGAGATAAACGCACCGACTTATCAATCCAGGGATTCCATAACACGGCAGATTGGCTGTTTTCACGGCTGACCACAATAGTACCATTTTGTGTCTGTAACTCCTGAACATGACCTAACTTGGTATAAACTCTGTCGGTTTCTTGGTCAAATTGAACCATATCGTCATCTTGTTTAAACGGTCCTTCACCAAATTCAATGTATTGTGAACTGCCAAAACCACTTGCTTTAAGTTGGTGAATATCTTCAATGGGAAAATAACTGTGTAATGCTTGAGTAAGCTGTACGTCATAGTGTTCATTATTGGTATTGACCAAACTGACCGATAAGGTTTCGCCTAAGGTGAACAATACCTTTATTTGGCTATCGTGGGGCCAATACTGCTTATCTATTTCACCTGCAGGTAGGGTAAACATTAAATCAACTAATTGATCGCGCATCTTAACGGATTCGAGCGACCAAATTTTATTCCGTGCAAATCCATGTTGCGGAAATCCTAGGGTGTCGCTGATGCCAAACCATGGCCAGCAAATCGGGATCCCCCCCCTTATACCATTACCTGGTTGGTAATCGTCGGCGTTTGATACCCATAATAATGGCTGTTTACCCGCGGGAGTAAATTGATCGATTTGAGCCCCTTGCATAAAAATACGTGCTTGGCAAAGTGCAGTATCGACAGCGACATAATCTAGACCATTGGGATGTCTTTTAGTGGTAACCGAACCCATAAAGAGTGTCCTTGTGTATTGTTGCTCAGAGTAGATAGCTTACAAGGCTTTTTGTCAGTAAGTCACAAATCGTTTTGAATAATGGTGTTGATTACTTGACTACTTGACTAAGATGAAGCTGGTTACTTTATAAAATGTAACATGCGGTTATTAGCGGGCATAGCGATGTCTTCTTGAAGTGTTAACCCTTGTTGAAGCGCTAGTTGGCCGATCCATTCAATGTCGCGGATGCCACTGTGAGGATTATTTTGTTGCAGCAGTAAATTAAATTGTCGATTACTGTCACTGGTAAATTGGCCTTGGTAATTAAACGGACCATATATGACCAGTGAGCCTGAATGAGTCAATACACTGCCGATACCGCCAAAAAACGCTTCAACCATCGTTTGACTCATAATATGCAGGGTATTAGCACTGAATATCGCATCAAGGTGTGGTGTGAATTGTGGCCATGGTTGTGTTACATCTAAAGTGATGGCGGGTTGTAAGTTTGGGGAGGCTTGCAAATTGAGCCGCGTTTGCAGAGTTGGAAGATACTGTTGTTGATCGCTTGGTTGCCAGCGAAGATGGGCAAGGTTTTTTGCAAAATAGACGCTGTGCTGGCCCGTGCCGCTGCCAATTTCGAGTATATGGTGCCTATTGGCAAACCATTTTGCCAATAGGGTTAAGATAGGCTGCTTATTATTGTCACAAGCTTGTGAAAAAGGCAGTTGTTGTAGCGATAATGATTGAGGCATTACAATATATCAATTCTATCCATGGCTAATTGTTGCAATGCTATCACCGCTTGAGTGCGATTGCGAACACCCAGTTTACGAAATATAGCAGTCGCATGTGCTTTGATTGTGGCCTCTGACACCCCAAAATCATAGGCAATTTGTTTGTTGAGTAATCCTTCAGCAAACATCTGTAACACCCGATATTGTTGTGGAGTTAAATCAGACAATCGGTTGGCCATTTTGTCAGTCGGATCATCAGAAACGGGGATAATTTGAGTGCCTTTGGGTAACCAGATATCACCATATAACACTGCATTTAACGCTTCAGTCAATGACTCCATCGAAGCCGACTTAGGGATAAATCCACTACTGCCATAATGTACTGATCGGCTTATGGTATTGATGTCTTCATGGGCAGAGATCACCACCACGGGGATATCAGGATAATGCGTTCTAAGGTGGATAATTGTTGAGTAACCGTGTGAACCCGGCATTTGTAGGTCAAGTAAGATTAAGTCAAATGGCTTCTCTTTTTCATCAAGAACCCTTTGTAATGCTTCGGCACTATCAGCCTCAAACCATTGCGTTTGTTCAAATGTATTACTCAATGCTAGCCTTAAGGCATTACGGAATAATGGATGGTCATCTGCAATGATGATGTTTAAATTTTCGAGCTTCATGGCATTTTTTATTCTATGTTGCACGCGAAGATAACTCAATGTAACAGAAAAGTAATCGAGTATTCTATTGCTTTATGTCACATTGTGGTTTTTTTTTGAATAAAAACAGTACAAAGATAAATTTTAGTTGAGTGAATAAAATAGAAATGCAGCCATTAGGCTGCATTAGAAAGGGCATATTAATTGTGCGGCCACACTTGGGTTGGGTTTCTGTTTTCATCTACCGCAACAAAAGTAAACACTCCGCGTATCGCATGTTCACGATGATCCTTGTACATGTCTTCGACATAAATATTCACTTCAACTTTAAGTGATGTATTACCAACATGGATAACATTTGCAATCAGCTCAGCCAAGCTGCCAGCGGGTATCGCTTTTTTAAAATCGATACGATCAGAACTGACGGTAACTAAAGTTTTACGACAAAAACGGGTGGCGGCGATAAAAGCCGTTTCATCCATCCAAGCTAAAGCATCGCCACCAAATAAGGTGTTATGGTGATTGGTATTAGAGGGAAAAATAGCCTTTATAACGCGCGCTTCTGATTGAGCAATCCGTGCTGCAATATCATCAGGGAAATCGGTTTGGGTTTGTGCGGGGTTTTGAGTAAGGGACATACAACTACCTAATGTTATGCAGATTAACAAAGAATTAAGCGAAAAAAGCGGCGCATTATACTGTATTGCGTTTAGCCATGTCGATGTCACTGTGCCAATTGAGCTTAATAGAGCCCGTTTATTAGCCCTTCAGTGACCTGGCCACCGCATGATTGGCACTGCAGGTGACATGGCTTAGTCTTTAGTATTTTGTATTAGTATTGACCTTACATTTACCCATTAATAACGCAGTAAAACACAGGAGACCATTTGTTTATTTTGATTGAGCGTCACAATATACAGACGATCAAACTCACTCGCATCATCGATAGGACGTTGTTTTTCTGCGCTGAGTCGTTCAACTAAATCTGTCGACGTATTACTGTGACCAACCACTAAAATATTTCCTTGTTGAGTTAATAGTTGTTGAGTGAATACGGCCATATCGCGAGGGTCATAAATACTCAGATTGAGTTGCTGATCTTGGCTGACGGCAGTCGCAGTTTCACGGGTACGATTATAGTCAGTGGTGAACACCTTAGTTAGCGGTGTACTGGATAACACCTTCGCTAAGCGTAACGCCCGTAATTGACCTTGTGCGGACAAACTCGGATCTTTACCATCCAGTTTTTCAGCATGTCTGACAATAAAAATAACTTGATGGTTTTTTGGGGCCGTGGCGGGATGATTAAGTTCAACCGATGCGGGAGCATTCGCCATTAATGGAGCACACATTAGGCTCATTAAACCGATTAGAAAAGAGGTGAATAATTGCTTCATGTTGTTAATCCGCTAAATAATATTCGATGGTTGATACTACGCGTACCTGTTTAATATAAGGCGTGTTTTTATCACGATTACTGATACTGAATTGCCCCTGAGTGGCTTTCTTAATTTTACCTAATCGACTTTGCGAGTCGGAAGCAAATTTTTTGGCGACTGAACGCGCATTGGTTGTCGACTCTTCAATCATTTTGGGTTTAACGTCATTTAATCTGCTAAAAATATATTCAACTTGGGCATCATAGTTATTTTGAGAAAAGACAATACCCATTTTACCCAGTTCAGTTAATTTGGGCATCACAGCGCGTACTTTTTCGATGTCGTTAGAATAGACTGTAATCGTTTGTGACCCCGTGTAGCGTAATTCTATCGGTTGATTTCCACCATATTGTTGCGCCAACTTATCGGTAATCGTGGGCGCGGTGAGCGTAACTTCTTTTGGGGCAACATTTAGCTCGGCTAAAAAGCTAACGACTTGGTTGCTTTGGACTTCAAGCTGTTTGTAGAGTTCATCGAGATTATTATTGGCCGCAGTAAATTGAATAGGCCAAATGACGATGTCGGCAGGATATTCATTTTCTGCTAAGCCTTTTACCGTGACACTTCGATCGAGTAACTTATATTCAATAATAGCTTGTTTAAGTAATACGCCTAGTGTGCCGAGACCCAGCGCAATCAATATGCCAAAAATAGCAGCACTACGAGACGAACTTTGCATAACAACATCCTTATCAATAGGGGGAGTGTGTGGAATGATGACATTGGGTTTTTAGCTAACGCGATTATCTGTTAATAATTGTCCACGGTTATTAAACATCATTATTTACGTTAAAGATAAGCGTTATCGACAATATTAAGCCTCCAAATTAATGACAATCATAATCGAATATGTGCTGAATGTTGGTTTTATGGATTATTTTTAATCCTAGTGTTAGCAAATACAACCTTCAGTCGGTCACTCAGTGGCGTGGCTTGAGTCAATTAATCCGTTACGCTCAAGCATACAATAGGAGGTTCAGCAATGCGTTGCGTACATTATCCTTGCGCCACTTGCCACTTGTCATTTATCCCTGTCTGAGGACGTTATTGATCGTAATAAATTGAATTAATTATATAAAAATGCCAACCATAAATGGCTGGCATTAGGAAACAACTATATAAAGTATTGATAATAGTATAGCCGTTATACAAAGAGGATCGTAATTGGCTTTTTATTGTGTTCGTCGCTAGCCTGTGACGTGACCGCTATTTTGCCAGTAAGGCTTTACGTTCTTTCGACGCTTGGGCTAAATCGCGTAACAGCTTTTCAGAATCGGCCCAATGTAAACAGGCATCGGTAATACTTTGTCCGTAAACTAATGGTTGGCCTTTAACCACTTTTTGGTTGCCCTCAATCATAAAGCTTTCAGCCATGATACCGGCTATCGCAGTGCTTCCATTACGCAGTTGCGCCATGATGCTATCGGCAACCTTCAATTGGTTTTGATGTTGTTTCTCACTGTTACCGTGGCTAAAATCTACCACCATACGTTGAGTCACGCCCACTTGCTCTAATTGAGCGCGAGCTACTTCAATATCTTCTGCACTATAGTTAGGTGTTTTACCACCCCGTAAAATAATGTGGCCAAATGGGTTGCCATGAGTACGGTAAACTGCCATCGCACCATCTTTATCCGGAGAATAAAAAATGTGAGGCGCTTGAGCAGCGCGCACCGCATCAACAGCGATATTAATGTTACCGTCAGTACCATTTTTAAAGCCGACTGGGCATGATAGCGCTGAAGCCATTTCACGGTGAATTTGGCTTTCAGTGGTACGTGCCCCAATAGCACCCCAGGTAATAAGATCTGCAATGTATTGACCGTTAACCATGTCTAAAAACTCCGTAGCGATAGGGAGTTTTAATTCGGTAATCTGTTGCAGCAGTTCACGTGCGATGCGTAAGCCTTTATTTGGGCTAAAGCTGCCGTCTAAGTCTGGATCTGAAATTAAGCCTTTCCAGCCCACAATCGTACGTGGTTTTTCAAAGTAGACTCGCATTACAATGCACAAATCATCTTTTAGCTCATGGTGTAATGCGGATAAGCGCTCTGCATATTCGAGTGCCGCTTTAGTGTCATGGATTGAGCAAGGGCCAATAATCACCAATAAGCGCTGATCTTCGCCTGCAATAATCGCTTCAACTTCTCGGCGCTGGGCAACAAGATAGTCAGCAGCATCTTGAGTCAAAGGGTATTCTGATGCCAGCTGAGCGGGTGAAATGACTTTGCTTAAAAGGGTAGTTCGTAGTTCATCTGTTTTAATTGTCATGCATATTACCGAGAAATCGTGAGATGCATCTGCATCATATTGCCCGAGATTATATACCCAAAGAAGTTCAACATGCGAGGCTTAGCCTCGGATTCTAGTGGCTAAAAAACAGATTGCCGTAAAAGACTCACCCGAATCAAGCTAGTGAACTCGGGTTTAAAAGCCTTTTTACAGTGCTTTTTATTGTTTATAAATTAGAACATGTGGCGATCTAAACCGGTTATGTCGATAATTTTTGTGGCAATTTCTTCTACGGAATGATTGGTCGTATTCACAAAAGGAATACGCTCTTTTTTATACATCATCTCGACTTCTTTTACTTCAAGTCGGCACTGTCTTAATGATGAATAGCGACTGTTTTCCATGCGGCTTTGACGAATTTCATGTAAACGATGTGGGTCTATTGTTAGGCCAAATAATTTTGATTTATTACGTTTCAATGCTTCAGGTAACTTGAGATCATCCATGTCATCTTCAGTAAATGGGTAGTTTGCAGCTTTAATACCAAACTGCATTGACAGATATAAGCTTGAGGGTGTTTTGCCGCAACGCGACACCCCTAATAAAATGATATCGGCTTTATCCATGTGTTTCATGGTCTGACCGTCATCATTTTCCATGGTGTAGTTAATCGCATCGATACGGGTTTCATAACCGTGGTTACTTTTACCATGGGTTCGGTGCAATAAAGGTTTAGCTTGTATACCTAAGTGTTGTTCTAATGGCGCAACAAAGGTGTTCAAAAAGTCATAATCGACACATTCACTTGAAAATATAACATTGCGAATTTCAGGATTAATGATTGAGTGAAACACAAGTGGTCTAACGCCTGTTGTAATAAAACAATCATTTATTTGTTGCTTAACTTTTTGAGCGCGCACAACCGTTTCCACAAAAGGAATTGTAAGTGCTTCAAATTCTAAAGGAAACTGCGAAAGTACCGCATGACCAAAAACCTCTGCTGTGATCGCGGTCCCATCTGAAATATAGAATACTTTTGGTGTCATTGTGACCTCTTGTAGTAATAAAATTACAAATAAAATTATAGATTTACGCTTGTTGTGTGGGAGTGTAAGATGCTATTGCCCTTATGTGAAGTGGCCACTGAAATAAAAACTTGCGGAGATAAAACTGTGCAGCAATATGTACTCTGGTATCAAGAATTAGGCATGGGTGATGTTAACAAGGTTGGCGGAAAAAATGCATCCCTTGGAGAGATGATCAGCAATTTGGCCAACGCAGGAGTTCAGGTCCCTGGCGGCTTTGCAACAACTTCTCATGCGTTCAATGAGTTCCTTGAACAAAGTGGAGTTAACCAGAAAATTTTTGACATTCTGGCAACATTGGATGTTGATGATGTTACTGAGCTGGCAAAAGTAGGTGCGCAGATCAGACAATGGGTTATCGACACCCCATTTCAGCCAGCATTAGAAGTTGCCATTCGCGAAGCTTACGAGCAGTTGTCGAGCGAAACTCAAGAAGCGTCATTTGCAGTGCGTTCATCAGCGACAGCTGAAGATATGCCAGATGCGTCTTTTGCCGGCCAACAAGAAACATTCTTAAACGTTAAAGGGTTTGATGCTGTCATGCTGGCTGTTAAGCATGTTTATGCCTCACTGTTTAACGACCGTGCAATTTCTTATCGTGTTCATCAAGGTTACGAACATCAAGGCGTTGCTTTATCTGCTGGCGTACAACGTATGGTCCGTTCAGACAAAGCCGCTTCTGGTGTCATGTTCACCATGGACACTGAATCAGGTAACAATGACGTTGTCTTTATCACTTCATCTTTTGGTTTAGGTGAAATGGTTGTACAAGGCGCGGTTAACCCTGACGAATTCTATGTACACAAACCTATTTTAGCGCAAGGTCATCAGGCTGTTGTGCGTCGAAATATTGGTAGTAAGTTGATTCAGATGGTCTACTCTGATGATGCTGCACATGGCAAGCAAGTTAAAATTGAAGATGTTGCTGCTGAACAACGTCGTATATTCTCTATTAATGATGAAGAAGTCATGGAGCTTGCTAAGCAAGCTGTGATTATTGAAAAGCATTATGGCCGTGCGATGGATATCGAATGGGCAAAAGACGGTAACGACGGTAAGTTGTATATCGTTCAAGCTCGTCCAGAAACGGTCCGTAGCCGTGAAGATGTCCAGTTAATTGAACGTTTCCACTTGAAAACTAGGGGTGACGTAATTTGTGAAGGCCGTGCTATTGGTCATAAGATTGGTACCGGTGTGGCTAAGGTATTAACTTCGATTGATGAGATGGACCAAATTCAACCTGGTGATGTATTAGTCACTGACATGACAGACCCTGATTGGGAACCTATCATGAAGCGCGCGAGCGCGATTGTGACTAACCGTGGCGGCCGTACTTGCCATGCTGCGATCATTGCACGCGAATTAGGTGTACCTGCTGTTGTGGGTTGTGGTGATGTCACTGACCGTATTAAAACGGGCGACATTGTCACGGTATCTTGCGCTGAAGGCGATACTGGCTTAATTTATTCAGGTAAACAAGACTTTGAAATCATCACTAACCGTGTTGATACATTACCTGATTTACCGATGAAAATTATGATGAACGTCGGTAATCCTGACCGTGCATTCGACTTTGCTCGTTTACCTAACGAAGGTGTCGGTTTAGCGCGTTTAGAGTTCATCATTAACCGCATGATTGGTATTCACCCTAAAGCCTTGCTTGATTTCAACGGTCAAACTGCTGAACTGCAAACTGAAATCAATGAGATGATCGCTGGTTATGATTCTCCCGTTGAATTCTATATTGCACGTCTGGTTGAAGGTATTGCCACTATCGCATCGGCGTTCTATCCGAAGAAAGTGATCGTACGTATGTCAGACTTTAAGTCTAACGAGTATGCAAACTTAGTCGGTGGTGATCGCTACGAGCCAGATGAAGAAAACCCAATGTTGGGCTTTCGCGGTGCCAGCCGTTATATCTCTGAATCATTCCGCGATTGTTTCGCGCTTGAATGTGAAGCGATTAAACGCGTTCGTAAGCAAATGGGCTTAACCAACGTTGAAGTGATGATCCCATTTGTGCGTACTGTTAATGAAGCTGCTCAAGTGATTGAATTGCTTAAAGAACAAGGTTTAGAGCGCGGTAAAGACGGTTTACGCGTCATTATGATGTGCGAATTACCGTCAAACGCACTATTAGCTGACCAATTCCTTGAACATTTCGATGGTTTCTCTATCGGTTCAAACGACTTAACGCAGTTAACATTAGGGCTTGATCGTGACTCTGGTATTATCAGCCACTTGTTTGATGAGCGTAATGATGCGGTTAAAGCATTATTAGCCATGGCAATTAAAGCGGCTAAAGCCAAAGGTGCTTATGTGGGCATTTGTGGTCAAGGCCCATCAGACCATCCCGATTTTGCGGCATGGTTAGTAGAGCAAGGTATTGATTCTGTTTCTCTTAACCCAGATACAGTGATTGACACTTGGTTATATTTAGCTGAAGCACACTCATAAATAAGCATAAAAAATACAGTTTGATTTAACCTTTAACCTGTATTTTTTTCAACTTGTTAGAAAAGCCGCTATTTAGCGGCTTTTTTTTGTTTATAATGGATGTATATGCCAATAAATAATAAGTCCTCTATGTTACCTTTGCTATCACATAAACAAACATTAGAACCTATCTATCTTGAGTATCTTGACGCGCTTGAGCAAAGCGAGTTTGAAGGTGAAATAGACAAGCGTTACAGTGCGCGGCTTATTCAGGCAACCGATAACTCGGTATACCAGTTTTTACCGCAAGCGGTTATTTATCCTCTGCATCAACAAGATGTCGAGCTAGTGTTATCGCTAGCGGCGCAACCAAAATATAAACAAGTCACTTTTAGTGCTCGAGGCGGCGGCACTGGCACTAATGGTCAGGCGTTAACTCATGGGTTAATTTTGGATGTGTCACGTCATTTAGACCAAGTGCTTGAGATTAATGTCGAAGAAGGTTGGGCTAGAGTACAAGCTGGGGTGATTAA
Organism: Shewanella sp. S1-49-MNA-CIBAN-0167; assembly: GCF_040310145.1. Taxonomy (NCBI): domain Bacteria; kingdom Pseudomonadati; phylum Pseudomonadota; class Gammaproteobacteria; order Alteromonadales; family Shewanellaceae; genus Shewanella; species Shewanella sp. S1-49-MNA-CIBAN-0167. Next base: position 65,408 of record NZ_JBEOPO010000025.1, read on the forward strand.
AGACGCCTTAAATGATGCCTTACGCCCGCATGGATTATTTTTCAGTCCCGATTTATCAACGTCTAATCGTGCCACTATTGGCGGTATGGTTAATACCGATGCCTCTGGTGCTGGCTCATTAGTTTACGGAAAAACATCAGATCACGTGTTAGGCGTGACCAGTGTACTCATTGATGGCAGCGTACTAACCACAACGCCGATTGCCCATAACAAGGTTGATCAACAACCTTTTGGTGCTAATCAGCTGGGCAATACCATCGCCAGCCAAATAGCGGCGATATGTTTGCAAAAACGGGACACTATTATTGAACGTTTCCCTAAATTGAACCGGTTTTTAACCGGCTATGATTTAAAGCATGTGTGGAACGATGACCTTAGCCAGTTTGATTTATCGCGTATTCTCACCGGTTCGGAAGGCACGCTGGCAGTGATCACCGAAACCAAGCTTAATCTTACCCCATTACCTAAAACTCGGATGATGGTGAATATTAAGTATGACTCATTTGAATCCGCGTTACGTCATGCGCCATCATTAGTACAGGCCAAAGCGACCGTCGTTGAAACCGTTGACTCCAAAGTGCTCAACCTTGCCCGTGAAGACATTATTTGGCATTCGGTTGCTGAGCAAATTAAAGCCGTACCGAACAAGATCATAGAAGGTCTTAATATGGTTGAGTTTGCCGGTGAAGATGATGAGGTTAACCATAAAGTCGCGCTATTAGAGGAGATGCTCAGCGGCCAACTCAGTCAACCCCAATTTGGTTTAGTCGGTTTTCAAATCATTACCGACATAAGTGATATCGACAGTATTTATGCAATGCGTAAAAAAGCGGTTGGCTTATTAGGTGCCACCAAAGGGACTCGTAAACCATTAGCCTTTGCCGAAGATACTGCCGTACCGCCAGAAAACTTAGCTGACTATATTATGGAATTTCGGGCGCTACTCGATAGCCATAATTTGCAGTACGGTATGTTTGGTCATGTTGATGCGGGGGTATTACATGTACGCCCGGCGCTTGATATGTGTGATGTCGCCGATGAGCAATTACTTAAAGTGATTTCAGATCAAGTTGCGGCATTAACGCTTAAATATGGCGGGCTGATGTGGGGTGAGCATGGCAAAGGGGTTCGCGGTGAATATGGCCCAGCCGTGTTTGGCGACGAACTCTATGGCGTACTGGAGCAGATCAAAGGTTTGTTTGATCCTGATAATCGTCTCAATCCTGGTAAATTAGTGGCGCCGCCTAAGTCAGGCCCATTGCTATTTAATGTCGACAGCGTTAAACGCGGCAGTTTCGATAGACAAATCCCAGTGCAGGTGCGTGACGCGTTTCCTGATGTGATGAACTGTAATGGTAATGGTCTGTGTTTTAACTACAGCAGTTATTCACCTATGTGCCCGTCGTTTAAAGTCACCGGTGACAGAGTACAATCACCTAAAGGTCGTGCGGGCTTAATGCGTGAATGGTTGCGTTTACTTGAAGCTGAAGGGGTCGATGTTGACGCTTTGGAAAAGTCTTCCCCACTGGGATGGATGCAACGAATTCAAAATACCCTAAACAACCAACGTGACTATGATTACTCCCATGAAGTGATGGAGTCACTTAAAGGCTGTTTGGCGTGTAAGGCCTGTTCTGGTCAATGTCCGGTCAAAGTAGATGTGCCGAAATTTAGGGCGCAATTTTTTAATATTTACTACAAACGTTATTTACGTCCTGCTAAAGATTATTTAGTTGCCGGTATCGAAGATTCATTGCCGTTGATGGCGGCCATGCCTAAATTGACTAACTTAGCCTCGCAGAACCCGCTGAGTAAATGGGTGATTAAAAAAGTCATTGGTTATGTCGATGCGCCTAAGCTATCAGTGCCTACACTAAAACAGCGCTTAGACGGACATTCAAGCCGTGGTTACGATTTGGGTTCCTTGTATACCATCCCTGAAGCGCAGCGCAGTCAATATGTGCTGGTGGTGCAAGACCCGTTTAACAGTTTCTATGATGCAGGCTTGGTTTACCGTTTTATTCAATTAATTGAAAAGCTTGGATTTAAGCCGATATTGCTGCCATTTAAACCCAATGGTAAGCCGACGCATATTAAAGGCTTTTTGGACAAGTTTGCTAAAACCGCGCAAAACAGTGCTGACTTCTTAAACCGCGTTCATGCCCTTGGTATGCCGATGGTCGGGTTAGATCCGGCATTAGTATTATGTTATCGCGATGAGTATAAAGAAGCCTTAGGTCAGCGTCGTGGGCCATTTAAGGTGCTGTTAGCCAATGAATGGTTAACTGATGTTGTGGCATCCCGAAGTGAAGTGTCAGCATTAGCAAAAGATGCACCGCAATACACTTGGTTCAGTCATTGCACTGAATCGACAGCGAAACCGAATACCGCCAATGAATGGAAAGCCATTTTTAGCCATTTTGGCGCCAAATTACACAGTGTTAATTTGGGGTGTTGCGGTATGGCGGGCACCTACGGACACGAACTTGAAAACGTTGAGCGTTCTGAAAAACTGTTTGAGATGTCTTGGCAGCCGAGCATTGAAAAAATTGCTCAACACAGCCAAGTATTGGTATCTGGATATTCTTGTCGCAGCCAAGTTAAGCGCTTTGCAGGCTTTAAACCTCAGCATCCGATAGAAGCATTGCTTAAATTAATGACATCATAGAAGAGGCCTATTATGGAAGATGAAACAGAAGCATTAAGTTCATATACTCGACCTGAAGGTGTCGTGTTATGCAGTGATGACACACTGTTTCATATTCAAGCTAATGGCGATTGGCTGTATCTAAACAGTCCTTTGCCAGCAAAGTTTGCTGCCTTGTTCAGTAGTATCTTGCATTGCATCGAAGACGAGTATTTTTTAATCACTCCCGTAGAGAAGGTTAAAGTATCGGTTGAGGCTTATCCCTTATTGCTGGTGGACTATCATGTCGACCCTGTTGACGGTTATAAAAAAAATAAACTGATATTTACCAGTAGTATAGGTACACAACTGCCCGTCATCGATGTTGCTGATATTATTGTGACAGACGATGGTATTTATGCACCAGTAGTACGGGGCCTAGTAGGGCAATTAAATCGCGCCTGCTATTATCGTTACATTAATGAATATTTATCTTTTGACTAAAATAGCTTTTCTTAACGTATAGAGATGGTAATCTAAAAATAAGTTCAAGTGTGATTTAGCTGCTGTAAAGGCATTGGCATTAGTCTTAAACCAGTCAATACATCCCACTGACGATGTAGGAGGTATCATTTGAAACGATTTGAAAGTTTAAGTTACCTGATTTCCCATCTTAATATTGCCTTGCAGCAAGAACTCGACACGCGTTTAAAGCGCTATGAGTTAGACAGTAAACTTTGGCCGGTGTTGTTTACGTTGTGGCAAGAGGAAGGATTAAGTCAAACAGAGTTGTCTAAGCGTTGTGATGTGGCCAACTACACAATGACTCGTCTGCTTGATCATCTGCAAGTCCAGGGATTTGTTACCCGTCACCAAGAAGCGGATAACCGCCGCGCATTTCAAATATTTTTAACCGACAATGGCAAAGCACTCGAGCAAGACCTAATTCATGAAGCCGGGTGGGTTAATCAACACTTTTTAGCGGCATTAACCGATGTTGAACAAAGCGAGTTTATGCGCTTACTGAATAAAGTGAATCAATTTAACCAATAAGGTTTAATTGATACTGCGTTATTATGGCCCGCTGTGACTAAAGCTTTAGTGCTTTGCCCTCATCAGATCAAAGTGGTAATGCATTGACATCTACCTTAACCTTTGCAATCCGTGGTGCTTAGGTAACAATCTCCCTATTGACTGATATAACAGATACGAAAGGTTAAGACGAAAATTGATCCAGTTTTGTTGTCCTTGGATGATTCATCGGCCGATCTTTTCGCTAATTAATAGGTGTGTTATTTCATAAAGGAAAGTATTTGTCTGCTTTTACTATCAAATTTAATTCAATCAAAATCCATCTCTCCGTATGTCGGTTTGCTGTCATTTAAACCTAGCCATATATGGAATAATTAATGTAGAAAAATGGGTGTCATTGTTATTTTGTCCATTTCCAAGTCAAGCAAACTCGTTTTGATTTAAAGATTGTTTAGGATATGGCAGCTCGCTTCTTTATTCAGAGCCATAGGGTCATTTGGCGATACAGATGATCCTCACTTTGGGTCGCAGGACAGCGATCAATACGATTTCACGTCGCACTGCGCGGATTCACTTATGTTCATCATACTGACTCCTAGTACACCCGAGTTGTGGTTATCAGGAGGGTCGTCCTCTCACGATTTAGATCCCGATTAGTCCATGACCAATCTTCGTTACATTGTCAGGCTCGCTACTTTATTCAGAGCCCTAGGGGCAGCTGGTGATACAGGTGGTTCACTCAAAAGCGTTGAACAGCACTTCATACGACTTCACGTCGCCACGACCCCTAAACGAGTTAGTATTTCTACTCATTCGTATTTTTTTCATACTATTACCCATACATTTTCTCATGTGAGCTATGAGCCATTTTACTTAGTCCTCTGTTTTTAAAATGTTAAAGACTTACTATTCAAATAACTGTTCAGATAAATAATCGATCAACATTCTAATTCTTCGAGATAGATTACGATTTAGTGGGTATAGGGCTGAAATTGTAGTGGGTGGTTGGTAATAATCACTAAGTAGTAATTGTAAGCGACCTTCTTCAATATGCTTTCTGTACAAAAAGCTAGGTCCAAAGCCAATGCCTAACCCACTGAGTATCGCTTCGACAATCAAGCCACCATCATTACATGTCAAACTTCCTTTTGCTTTAACGGTAATTGATTCTCCACTCGGAGAGCGAAATGGCCAGCCTCGATTAATTTTAGAATCGCCATAAATTAAACAATTATGCTGCATCAGATCAGCTGGTTGATTGGGTGTTCCCCACTTTTTTATATATTGGGGAGAAGCGACCACCTGAAAAGTGCAGTCTGCTAACCGACAGGATATAAGGCTTGAGTCTTCCAGTTGACCTACTCTTAGGGCAATATCTATACCTTCTTCGACCAAATTCTCAATACGTCCACTGGCAATAACTTCAAGCTCTATATCAGGGTATTTAAGTTGAAACTTTATCAGTAACTGACCAAAGCCTGAAATGATAAGACTTTGAGGTATTGTTATACGAATTTTCCCCCTAGGTGCTCCTTGGCTGTCCATGACTTCGGCCCGAGCATTTTCAGCTTCTGCCATGATGATCTTACAGTGGTTATAAAATTGCCCTCCTTCATCAGATAAGCTCAATGTACGAGTGGTACGGTAAAGCAGGCGTGTTCCTAGGTCTAGCTCCAAAATTGAGACTTGTTTGCTGACAAATGACTTGGAAAGACCAAGCTTTTCAGCTGCCGCAGTAAAGCTTCCTGTTTCTACAACAGCAGAGAAGGTTTCCATCAGCGTTAAAATATTCACATTAAGACCTGTGAGTGAACAATTAGTTGACACTAAGCTTATATATCAACTCATGAAAATACAATAAGCTATGTACAAGTCGTTATACAAGGCATGAGTTGTCAGAAATCTGATTGAAAAGGTGAATCATTAATATGGAAATATTAAAGCACAAGGCTATGGGGATTTTGCAAAATTTTTGCATTGGGGGATGGCATTAATGTTAAACGTACTCATTGCAGTGGGTACTTACATGACTGGATTAGATAAAGCCGATCCAAGTAAAATGCAGGTCATGGATATACATAAATCTTTTGGTGTTATTTTTATGCAATTAGCGATTATCCGTGTCATTTGGAGTCGCATTAATAACTCACCCGCATTGCCCAGCATACTGGCGAGTTGGGAACGTTTACTCTCAAAAACGATTACCGGCTCACTATACTTGTTAATGTTGGCAATCCCATTTAGCGGCTATGCCATGACAAATTTATTTGGATACCCCGCTAGTCTATTCGGATTGGTCGATTTACCTTTGTTGTTTGCTAAAAATTCAGAGGTGGCTCTATTAGCTAAACAAGCCGATGTCTTACTGGTCTATACCTTAATGGTTGCATTGTTTGCTCATATTGCGGGTGCACTAAAGCATCGCTTTCTAGATAAACCTGAAGCCGATGTTCTTCCACGTATGATGTCAGTAAAACCGCGCGTAAAAAACGTATTTAATCGTCTCAAAATTTAATTAAGGAGAAATATCCCATGAAAACTCTAGTACAAATTATCACACTAATATTGAGCTTATTCCTCTCTTCAGTAGTGATGGCATCGCCGACGTTCCCAACTCAGGAGCCTATGGGGGGAAAGGAGTTTGGCCACAGTGTTAAACAGGTTGGTAACGGCATATACGTATTTCGGTGGTGGGTTTATCGTAATGTCTTTGTGGTCACTGATGATGGTGTGATTGTTACAGATCCCATGAATCCAAAGGCTGCGAAGCTACTTCAAGGTGAAATTCGAAAAGTAACGGATAAACCGGTTAAATATGTTGTTTATAGTCATAACCATCATGACCATATATCCGGTGGTAATATATTTAAAGCAGAAGGTGCAAAATTTATCGGCCACAAGAATCTGTTAAAGCAGCTTCATGATCACCCAAGCCCTGTATTGCCGATGCCAGATATTGTCTTTGAAGATAACTACACTTTGAAACTAGGTAATCGCACATTAGAGCTATCGTACTTCGGACCTAATCACGGCGATAGTCTCGTTGTCATGCGATTTCCTGAAGAGAAAATCCTGTTTGTTGTTGATATTGTCACACCTCGTCGAGTGGCGTTTAGAGGCATGCCGGATTTCTGGCCTGATGAATGGGTTCGCTCTTTAAAAGAGATTGAGTTGATGGATGTTGACTATGTTATTTCAGGGCATGGACCAGAAAGTCAACCTGCCATTGATCCAGCCTCAATAATAACAGAGCAGCGAGTTTACATCGAAGATTTAATGGTCGCAGTTAAAAAAGCGATGGATGCTGGAGTACACAGCCCCGATGCATTAAGGAAACAAGTGAAATTACCTAAGTACGAAAACTGGCAATATTACGAACAATGGTTACCAATGAATATTGAACGTATTTGGGCTTACTATCATATGGGATGGTAAACCTAAACCTAAACTTAAATTTCCCCGATTTAATGACGTTATTAAGCGTGTCAGATGTTTATAGCAGGACACGTTACGTCAGTGCCTAGATGTTGAAAGTACAGCTGATCACCTTAAATTGTCTCGACGATTACACTCAGCTAATGCAAGTTATAGCCAGATATTTTGGCCATGATTGGTTTGACCAGTTCAACGAAATGACTTCACTCCAGACATTGTATTACCGTCTAAAGTTAAGTGCTCAAGATTTGGAAAGTTAGACTAAATGAGGATATTATACAGTTTGGATAATTATTAATATATAGCGGGCAGGCCAGAATGTTTCTAGTCAATATTTTTTAAAGGCACTAAGTTCATAATAAATTTGGAAATAAATTGAAATTATCATCATTATTATCGCTTCTTGTAATTAGTCCAGTTACTTTTGCAGATTCATTTCTTGTTCAAGGAGAAGTAAAGCAAAAAGCTGAAGTAACACATGCTTAAAGCATTATGAAAGAACAGATGTTGAGTGTTAGGGAATTATTTAACTCAGATTCAACTGCTTTAACTTCCTATCCTTGTATGCTCTTAATCCAATAAATTGGTTAAGAGTACGTTACGATGTTTAATTGAATTAGCTTGGTATAGATAAAAGGGTCGGAACTAATTAGAGGACTTTCTGATAATTCAAGATACTTTTTTAATCAATGCTAGGCTGATTCTACTCAATGATCTAAAACGTTTCTGTCCGGGTACGTCTGAGAGTGATCGCTCTAAGTCGTTATTGCCCGTGCGACGTGAAGTCGTATGAAGCGTTGTTCACCACGATAAGAGTGAACCATCTGTATCACCAGATGACCC
>NZ_JBEOPO010000026.1:0-73053 GCF_040310145.1 Shewanella sp. S1-49-MNA-CIBAN-0167
CCCCAGTAGTTCAGTTGGTAGAACGGCGGACTGTTAATCCGTATGTCACTGGTTCGAGTCCAGTCTGGGGAGCCATTATTATTGGCAATATTTTATTCTGTTAAATCCTCGCGTTTGTTAAGCTACTCTTTACTTTCAATATCATAACCTTCCAAATTGCTTCATTTATCTTAGTTATCATCATTTATTTAAGACTGTTTCTTAGTGAAATATCGTTGATTTTTCTATATGAAATAATACCTTAGATTAATAATTAACTAATCTCATTTCTGCTATGATAATATTGATTATAATATACACTATTTAGATCATTATATTTTTGGTTAACATCTTGTTCGAACCTCTTCAGTACAAAGCTTGTGCCGGACTGAACAAATTTAGCCAAAAACACTCATGGGAATGGATGTTTTATGGGCTTATCGAAATCCTTTCAGCTGGTTCTTTTCCTTGTGTTCGGATTATTAATCTTCCAAATTTACACGGTCGAAAATAACCAAGTACAGGAACAAGGTGAAGTTGCGCGCGCAAGTTATCAACAAAATGTACAAACCATTGATGACTGGCATGGCAGCGGAGAAGCGTTATACCAACGCATGTCTAAAGACTTTTCTTTTCAGTTTTTTCAATATATCCATAATACCGACAGTAATAATAATTTTACCTATGGCAGTTTACTTCGCCCTTCAGACGATTTTGCCAGCCAAGTTTTTGATATTGAATTAGGTCACGTTCAAAACTTTGCCGACGGTCGCTTACAAGTGAGATTAGACACTGCCAGTGTGTTGTCACCTAGCTTTAATGACTTAAGGCAAACCGCGACCTTATTAATCGCGGCATATATCATTCTGATGCTGTTATTTGCCGCACTTGTGCAGTTACATCGTCGTAGAATCAACTATGCCGCTGAATACATTGCTCATATCCCTGACTTATCATTCCTCGCCATTGAAAAATCACGCTTCCCAGGCGTACTGAAACCATTGGGTAACGCAATAGAAACTTGCCGTGGTCAATTAAAGCTCAGCCTAGATCGGGTAAGTAAAGAAAATGAATTGTTAACCAAAGCCGCTTACCAAGATCCCGTCAGTGGCTTTTCAACGCGCCAACGCTTTACCCAGCATATTGAAGCGATAAGTAAAACGGATAAACAGCAATATGGTGTACTGGTTGTGGTTAAGGCGGCTGAACTTGCAAGCGTCAACCAATTACATGGCCGCGCTGCTGGTGATGATTATTTAGCAAAACTGGCAAGCTGCATTCGTAAATCGGCATCAAAGCTTGGCGCGAATAAGTGCTTTAGGGTTTCCAGTGGTGATTTTGCTGTTTTCATTGACAGTATTTCCCTAAAAGAGGGTGAGCGATTTTTAGAGCAACTTAAACGTTATCTTGACGAATATGCCCAAAGCACAAAAAGTGACTCTATAGCGCATGCGGGTATGGTGCCCTATCAGCAAGGAAACGAGCCATTAGCATTGATGGCATTAGCTGATACCGCTGTCAGCGTGGCACAAACTCTGGGGCCTAATCGTTACTATCAATTAGAGAAGCTATCGGGTGATGAGCAAGTCGGAACAGACCATTGGAAAATCACCATCGGCGACTTGATTAATCGTCGAAGCGTAAAATTTTATCAGCAACCTATTCAACCCTGTAACAATGCTACTGAAGTTTACCGCGAGTTACTGGCTCGCTTTTATAACGGCGAAGGTAGACATTTACCAACAACCACAGTGATTGCGATGGCTGAACGTTATGGGATGAGTATTGAATTAGATAAAATGATTGTCACACAAACCATTAAAATCTTGAGTGAAAACCCGAGTATTTCAGGTCATATGGGAGTGAATATCAGTGCGTCCTCAGCGCTTCAAGGCAGTTTTACGGTTTGGTTAAAAGATATATTGTCTAAACATCGTGGCACCGCTGCTCGATTAGTGTTTGAACTTAATGAATCAGGAATGCAGACCAATTTAGAGTCTAGCCATCAATTTGTTACCGAGATACACAAAGTAGGAGCAAAAATCGCTATCGAGCGCTTTGGTTTAGGCTTTACCTCATTTAAATTTTTCCGTGAGGTACGTCCTGACTTTATCAAGTTAGACAGCAGTTACAGTGACAATATAGAACAAGATAATAATAATAAGTTTTTTATTAGGATGATCGTTGATATCGCAAAACGCATCAGTATCCGCGTCATAGCCACGGGTGTTGAAAAACAGGATGAAAAGCTCACCCTAGAAAAACTCTTAGTGGACGGACTACAAGGATATTATATTGCTAAACCTGAATTGTTGTTGCTTAAACAGTAACAACAAGGTTAATAAAGGGTAAAAAAGGGTAAAAAAACACGCTTTTATTCTAAGGTTAAACATTTTATGTTTAACCTTATTTTTTATCCGTTGTTTATCGGCGTCAAACCTAAGATAATACTAACAACTATTGGTCAAAAAATTGTAGCAATGACAGATTACCTTCTCCTGTTAATCGGCACAGTGCTGGTAAACAACTTTGTTCTGGTAAAATTCTTAGGTCTATGCCCTTTTATGGGGGTGTCGAGCAAATTAGCGTCAGCAATTGGGATGTCGATGGCAACCACGTTTGTGTTGACCCTAGCGTCTATTTTGAGTTATTTAATTAATGAATTTCTGTTACAACCATTTGATCTCAGTTATTTACGCACCATGAGCTTTATTTTAGTGATTGCCGTCGTGGTGCAATTTACTGAAATGGTAGTGCAAAAAACCAGTGCCTCCTTACATCGCGCGCTGGGCATTTATTTACCATTAATCACCACCAATTGTGCCGTATTAGGCGTCGCTTTACTTAACGTCAATGAAGACCATAATTTTATTCAATCGGCTATATATGGTTTTGGTGCTGCGGTTGGCTTCTCATTAGTGTTAATTTTATTTTCTGCCATGCGTGAGCGATTAGCGGCCGCCGATGTGCCCTTACCTTTTAAAGGTGGTGCAATTGCCATGATCACTGCCGGGTTAATGTCATTAGCCTTTATGGGGTTTGCGGGGCTGGTTACTTAATGATTTCGAGTATATTAATTGCCGTCGCCATACTAACCGCCTTAGCATTGGTGTTTGGTGTCATTTTGGGTTTTGCGTCGAAAAAATTTAAAGTCGAAGGCAACCCTATTGTTGATCAAGTAGAAACCTTGCTACCGCAAACTCAATGTGGTCAATGTGGTTTCCCTGGTTGTCGACCCTATGCAGAAGCCATCGCCAATGGTGAGAAAATCAATAAATGCCCTCCAGGCGGTACCGCTACCATGGAAAAAATTGCTGAGCTCATGGGGGTAGAACCTGAAGCGTTAGGCGAAGAGGCTCAAGCTAATGTGAAAAAAGTGGCTTACATCCGCGAAGATGAATGCATTGGTTGCACTAAGTGTATCCAAGCCTGCCCAGTTGACGCTATTTTAGGTGCTGGTAAATTAATGCATACCGTTATTGTCAAAGATTGTACTGGCTGTGACTTATGTGTTGAACCTTGCCCTGTCGATTGTATAGATATGATCCCCGTTGCAACCACAATACAAAATTGGGACTGGAAGTTACACGCTATCCCAGTAAACGTGATCGATCCTGAGCAAGAGGAAAAACGGTGCTAACGTTATTAGAGCAATTAGATAAAGGTACTTTGTGGCGCTCTCCTGGCGGGATCCATCCACCTGAACTTAAATCATTATCCAATCAACGCACAATTTTACCTTTACCACTGTCATCGCGATTTGTGGTACCGGTTCCCCTTGTCGGTCAACAGGCCGCACTTAGCATTCGTGTTGGTGACAAGGTATTAAGAGGACAATCAATCACTGAAGGTGCTGGTTTTACCTATTTACCGGTTCACGCGCCTACCTCTGGGACGGTTGTGGCAATAGAAGAACACCATAGTAACCATCCCTCTTTATTACCTGTGTTGAGTTGCATCATCGAAGCTGATGGTCAAGATACTTGGTGTGAACTGGTACCAGGTCAGATTGAACAACTGTCAAAACCGGCTATTCTAGACAAAATCAAACACGCAGGGATTGCAGGCATGGGCGGCGCGGCGTTTCCTAGCCATGTCAAACTCAACCCCGCCAGCGAAATCGATTTAGTCATCATTAATGGTGTGGAATGTGAACCCTATATCAGTGCTGATGATCGATTAATGCGTGAATACAGTGATGAAATCTTAACTGGCATAAGTATTATTGATCATTTACTTAATCCACAGCGCATTATCATCGCCATTGAAGACAACAAACCTGAAGCCGCGCAGGCTATGGAATCGGCTATTCATCGCAGCTCATTGCCCAACGACATGATCCGCGTCACCGTTATTCCAACAAAGTACCCTTCTGGCGGTGAAAAACAACTTATTCAAATTATTACCGGTAAAGAAGTGCCAAGTGGCGCGATTCCAGCCCAACTCGGTATTGTTATGCATAACGTCGGTACCGCCTATGCAATACAAGATGCGGTATTACAAGGTAAACCACTCATTGAACGCGTGGTGACATTAACGGGTGAAAGCATCGGTAAACCCGGAAACTATTGGCTTAGAATAGGCACAACCGTAGCCGATGCCCTCAGTCAAGTTAGTTTCAAACCAGAGCGCGCGCAAAAAATCATTGTAGGCGGCCCAATGATGGGATATGCAATAGCCGAACTTGATGTGCCAATATTAAAAGGCACCAACTGTTTGCTAACACCAAGCCAAACAGAAATAGCACCCGATTCAGATGAGAAAGCCTGTATTCGATGTGGTGAGTGCGCTGTCGTTTGCCCGGCATTATTGTTACCACAACAGTTATTCTGGCACGCAAAAGCTGAAGAATACGATAAAGCAGCGAGTTTTAATTTAAAAGACTGCATTGAATGTGGTTGTTGTAGCTATGTCTGTCCAAGTGATATCCCCTTAGTTGAATACTATCGTATCGCTAAGTCGGCGCTGAAAAATACCGCTGAAGAAAAACTTCAAGCTGAAAAAGCTAAACTTCGTTTTGAAGCTCGCTTACAACGTCTTGAAGATGAAAAAAATGCGCGCGAAGAAAAATCAAAGCAAGCTGCCGCCAAGCGCCAAGCAAATATGAAATCGAGTGATAAAGATGCTGTTGCCGCCGCGATGGCACGTATCGCCGCGAAAAAAGCTCAAGCAACAGACTCAGTAACGCAAGGTTCCGCTGCCACAAGCCTTGCATCTTCGAGCAATGTAGCAATCGATACCACCGACGTAAATAAAACAGTCATTAACGCCGCCATTGAACGTGCTAAAGCTAAAAAAGCTGCATTAGCCAATGAGTCAACGCAAACAAACGCCCTCAACACACCCAGTGGAGCTGAAGTTATCAATGAGTCAGCCCAACCACTAGATGACAAAAAAGCTAAAATTGCCGCGGCGGTTGCACGTGCTAAAGCCAAAAAAGCTGCATTAGCCAATGGCTCCGCGACAACAAGTACTACCGATACAAAAAGCACTGCGGTGACTGAACATGCTGTCGTTAGCAAAAAGGAGACTATTACCGATAATGACAACAACACTGCGAGCGAAGCTGAAGTAACTCATTCAGCCACCACCCAAGCTGTAGATGACAAAAAAGCTAAAATTGCCGCGGCGGTTGCACGTGCTAAAGCCAAAAAAGCCGCATTAGCCAATAGCTCCGCGACAACAAGTACTGCCGATACAAAAAGCACTGTGGTGACTGAACATGCTGTCGTTAGCAAAAATGAGACTATTACCGATAATGACAGCAACAATGCGAGCGAAGCTGAAGTAACTCATTCAGCCACCACTCAAGCTGTAGATGACAAAAAAGCTAAAATTGCTGCGGCAGTTGCACGTGCTAAAGCCAAAAAAGCTGCATCAGCCAATGGCTCCGCGACAACAAGTGCTGCCGATACAAAAAGCACTGCGGTGACTGAACATGCTGTCGTTAGCAAAAATGAATCTATTACCGATAATGACAACAACAATGCAAGCGAAGCTGAAGCTGAAGTAACTCATTCAGCCACCACCCAAGCTGTAGATAACAAAAAAGCCAAAATTGCTGCCGCTGTCGCCAAAGCGAAAGCGAAAGCGAAAAAGCTCGCTAACAGTGCTAAGTAAGAGGAACAATAACTATGGCATTTAAAATTGCCTCATCTCCACATGTCAGCACAACATTGCACACCAATAAAGTGATGAAACGTGTCGCGCTATGCCTAATACCGGGTATTGCAGTACAAAGCTATTATTTCGGTTATGGTACTCTTGTACAGTTATTACTTGCCATTACAGTGGCTTATTTAGCTGAATCTGCCGTAATGAAGTTACGAAACAAAAATATTACCGCCACGTTATCTGATAATAGTGCATTGGTTACTGCAAGCTTACTTGCGGTTGCGATTCCGCCTTTAGCACCTTGGTGGCTCATTGTAATAGGCACAGTATTTGCCATTGTCATCGTTAAGCAGCTTTACGGCGGGCTGGGTAATAACGTCTTTAACCCGGCTATGGCCGCTTACGTTCTATTGTTGATTTCATTCCCAGTGCAAATGACATCATGGGTCGCACCGCAAACGCTCACGCTCAATAGCGCAGATTTAAGCAATACTATTAACAGTATTTTTCAATTAAACAGCGTCTATTCGGCAGATTTTTTTCGGCTTGCGATTGACGGCACCACAATGGCAACACCACTGGACACACTTAAGACCGATCTTTCAATGGGCATGACCACGACAGAAAGTTTGGCTAAAATCATCTTCAATGGCAGTGTCGGTGTCGGTTGGTTTTGGGTGAATTTGGCTTACCTTGTAGGTGGGCTAATCATGCTCAAGCTTCATGTTATACGCTGGCACATCAGCGTCTCTATTTTACTGACATTATTTATTTGCGCCAGTGGCGGATTTTTAATCAGTCCGGATACCTTCGTCAGTCCAATGATGCATTTATTTTCCGGTGGTACCATGTTGGCGGCATTTTTTATTGCCACCGACCCTGTCACTGCAGCAGCGAGTCCTCGCGGTCGACTGATATTTGGCGCCATGATAGGCTTACTCATTTACTTAATACGCACCTTTGGTGGCTACCCTGATGCCGTCGCATTTGCCGTATTGTTAGCTAACATGTGCGCACCTTTTATTGATTATTATGTTCGTCCGCGTAGCTATGGTCATCGAGCAGGAAATTAATTATGTCTATTTTAACAACTAACCCGATGATTAAAAATGGCCTGTTACTCGGCCTATTTGCCTTATGTTGCACCGGCCTCGTCGCTTTTGTGAATGCCTTAACCAGTGACACAATATTATTGCAACAGCAAAAACAATTAACCCTAACGCTTAACCAAATTATTCCGACCGAATTACACGACAATGTACTCAGTGAACAATGTATTTTGGTTAATTCTCCGCAGCTATTAGGCACTAAAGCCGATTTGCCGGCCTATCTTGCTTATAAAGGTGAACAACCTGTTGCCATCGCGATTGAAGCCATTGCTCCAGATGGTTATAACGGAGCAATAAAACTCATTATTGGCGTTGATAACACCGGGACAATATTGGGTGTTCGTACCCTTTTCCATCAAGAAACGCCTGGCTTAGGCGATAAAATTGATTTACGAAAGTCTGATTGGGTCACTCATTTCAGCGGCAAACGTTTTACTGGAAATTTAAGCGACTGGAAAGTGAAAAAAGATGGCGGACAATTTGATCAATTTACCGGTGCGACCATTACTCCGCGCGCTTATGTTAAAGCCATTGCAAATGCGATGACATTTGTTGAACAACATCGCCAAGCGCTCTACCAAAGTCATTATGCCTGTGAGGCCAACCATGAGTAATTATCGTGCAATCGCGGCTCAAGGGTTATGGAAGAATAACCCCGGATTAGTCCAACTATTAGGTTTATGTCCGCTGCTTGCTGTGACAGCAACAATCACAAATGCATTAGGTTTGGGGGTTGCCACTTTGTTGGTACTAATTGGATCCAATGTCTTAGTTTCCTTGGTACGCGATATTGTTCCTAAAGAAATTCGTATCCCAGTATTTGTTATGATCATTGCCGCACTTGTCACTTGCGTACAATTACTGATCAACGCTTATGCCTATAATCTATATTTGTCGTTAGGCATTTTTTTACCACTGATTGTGACCAACTGCGTCATCATCGGCCGCGCTGAAGCATTTGCCTCTCGTAACTCTGTAGCCCACTCGGCCTTTGATGGATTAATGATGGGGTTAGGTTTTACTGCTGTACTGGTTGTTTTAGGTGCCAGCCGAGAATTACTCGGTCAAGGGACCCTATTTGGTGGTGCTGATTTATTATTAGGTGATTGGGCGAGTGTGTTAACGATTCATGTGTGGCATGTGGACACACCATTTTTATTGGCGATGTTGCCGCCGGGAGCATTTATAGCGATGGGATTATTAATTGCCCTTAAAAATGTCATCGATAGCCGAGTAAAAGCACAGCAGCCTAAAGCTGAAAGTGTTGGCGTGACGCGTGCTCGGATCACTAAAGTCAACTAACAAGACTCCGCGGTTACTCTAAAACGGCCGTTAACTTAACGATGAATTGACTGATTAATATGAATAAAGATAAACGTATCCAAATTCTCAACCGATTAAGAGACAATAACCCTAAACCTGAAACTGAATTGAACTTTTCAAGTCCATTTGAGTTATTAGTTGCTGTGACATTATCAGCACAAGCGACCGATGTCAGTGTCAATAAAGCGACCAATAAGCTGTTTCCTGTTGCCAATACGCCTCAAGCCATATTTGACTTAGGGGTTGACGGGCTTAAGCAATACATTAAAACCATTGGCCTATACAATAACAAAGCTATTAATGTGATTAACGCCTGTAAAATGCTGCTGGATTTGCATAATGGTGCGGTACCAGAAAACAGAGACGCACTAGAAGCTTTACCTGGCGTGGGTCGAAAAACAGCAAACGTCGTTCTCAATACGGCATTTGGCTGGCTAAAAGATAATGAAGGTAGATACTTTATTGCTGTTGATACACATATTCAACGAGTAGCTAATCGCACAGGCTACGCTAAAGGTAAGACTGTTGAAGAAACCGAACAAGCCATCATTAAGAACACCCCTAACAAAACTGAATTTATGTATGATCTACATCACTGGTTAATTTTGCATGGTAGATACACGTGCATAGCACGAAAGCCTCGCTGCGGTTCTTGTATTATCGAAGACTTGTGTGACTTTAAAGAGAAGACTGAAGACTAAAGATTTACTTAACCCATTTATAATCTCATCGTCAGCTATGGTAGGTAATCATTATCATAGCTTGATCTATCTTCACTCTTGCCACGAAGAGTAAGTGGTTCTGTTATTACTTATTTAGTATTTTCCTGACACTGAAATGAACTTTCGAGATATCCAGAAAAATATTGAAAGTTTGAATTTATCGAATAAAAAGTTAAGGTTAGTAGCTGCCAAAGAGGAGACTCTTGCCTGAATGTAAAACGGATTCAAAATAGACTGTTTACATACTAAAGCTGACGTATCGAGTTCTGTTTAAATTTATATTGCAGCCCAGTTTTATTATGCCACTATAATTTTCTACTTATATAAGCACCGATAGGTATGCCAATTAATCTGCCCGCCTCTAAACCAAAAGTAGCACCAACATGACCTCGTGTTCCTGCACCTATTAAGCCCGATTTTTCTGCAGTTTTCCCCAAGCTATTGCGGTCATATGATCACCTGTATGTTAAGCAAATCAAAATTAGACAAAGTAAAAACATTGAACTATTTTTATATCACTGTGAACACTCATGTTCACGAGTCATTAGGAAATACAAAAAATGAAAACAAATTCAATCCAAGGATTATTGTTTTGTGTATTAAGCTTATTCGCTATTCAAAATGTATATGCAGCAGAAGAACCACCTTTTATTGGTGGTGAGTATTGGGAAGTTACAGGTATAAAAATATCCGATGGTGCTGGCCTTAAATATTCGACGTGGCTTGCGGGCGAATGGCGTAAAAACAGCGATTATGCCAAATCTCAAGGCTGGCTAATAGATGCTAAAGTTATTAGTAATGTACACCCAAGAATGGATGAGCCTGACCTTTACTTGGTTCGTGTATTCGAAAACATGGCATCCGTTGCTGAAAATGAAAAGCGTCGTACCACGTATATGGCGTGGGCAAAGAAAAGTATGGAAAAGATGGAATCTGAAAGCGGTAACCGTGCTGAGTTTCGAACCATCATGAGTACTTCATTGCTGCAAGAGATGAAATATCGAGATTAAGACTTAACTGTTACCAAAAAAGTAGGGGGAGCTTCATTACCCTACTTTTTTTATCGAGAAAACAACACTCACACATCACTCATTCACAACAGCAAACAAACCGTCAGCATCTATAAGGCCAAACAAGCTGCACATACCCAAATCTCCACCATAGAACATCGCCAACTAAACAAAAGGCCTACCGACTATCGTCAATAGAAAGCTTGCCCACTTAATGTTTGCTCTACGCCACAAAACGGATAGTTTCTGATACTAAAAATCTGCTTTTGAAAGAACTATTTAGATAGGATAAGAGAAGCTTTGGTGTTGCTACTAGTCACTTTCGCAATGAGCATGTTTGTCAGTTTTTTAGAGAGTTAACAACATTTCATTCCAAGATATGATGCTAAGCGTCACGATGACCTCAAAGCGGTCGATTTTTGTTATTCGACATAACCTCACCCAACGCTAACATAGAGACGAAAGTGGGCGTTAAAATATTGAGTTGGTAGTTTGGACTTAAGTAGTTTGATCTATTGATATATATAGGTAAGCAAGAGCAATAGAGCATTTTTCATTTCATTAAGTACAGCAGATAGATGTGGCTCGCTGTGATAACGGCTAGTGAATTTAACGGACAATTAGCATCTGAAATCGAGAGTGTAGTGACATCGTTAATTTGACATAGTTTGGTAGGCTTTTAAGTCGCAATGAGAGTGATGAGAGTGATGAGAGTTAGACTCGCGCTTACAACAAAAATCAGCAATTAAAATTACAGTATCAATAACTGTTTTAGCGATAAACGGAAGTTTTGATATTGCTGCTGTTAACTTCCGTTAAGCACAAAACAACCCAATAGTGTATTCTTTCCATATAAAATATATGCAATAATTAACACCACTTAAAGTTGGCCCACGATTGCGGTCGACACTCATATTTTTAGGTTAGCGAATCGCACTAAGTTTACTCTTGGCAAAAATGTTGACCAAGTTGAACTGAATATGCTTAAAGTGGTGCCAAGTGAGTTTAAAGTGGATGTAAATCATTGGTTTAATCTACATGGGCGTTACACTTGTTTAGAGCGAAAACCACGTTGTGGCAGCTGTATTATTGAAGACTTATGGCTATTTTTAGTGGATATAATGGCAATTTAAAGACAAGGTCTATCCAGAAGAATAACCCCAAATCACCTAGGGTGTTTTGGGGTATTTATATCAATGTATTGAATGTTAACTCATCAATTAACATGCAATACATTTATTTAGCGGTGGTTCAAATGGGGCTATCTATTTTATGATGGTGCTTAAAACATCGACACAAAAAACGCGCTAAAACAAATTGCGATTACGACAGTCGTGCCTAAGGCCATTTTTAATTCTGTATTCATTGTCTTGCCTCCATATGTGTATAACGAAATAATAACGCTTTTAGGCCAAATGCCCAAAAGATAACATCATAAATGTGAGCCAAAGCAAAATATGATTATTGTCTATTCGAGAACAACTGGCTATCCACTCGAGTAAAACAATGCAACCTCACCTTGTTCGTTTTAAGTTTTAATCAATCAGAACTGCAAAACTTTTCATTGTCATCTGAGCTTGTTAAAGTCAGATAAATTTTATAAGAGAGCATATCATGTCGCAATTACTTCATACGATGATCCGAGTAGGCAACCTTGAACGTAGCATTCAATTTTATACCCAAGTCATGGGAATGAAACTACTACGCCAATCTGAAAACCCAGAGTACAAATACACCCTCGCTTTTGTTGGTTTTGGTGAGGAAACAACAGGCCAAGCCGTTATAGAGTTAACTTATAATTGGGGTGTCGATACATATAATTTGGGTAATGGCTTTGGGCATTTAGCCATAGGCGAAGACGATATTTATGCCCGTTGCGAGACGATTGCTGCCGCTGGCGGTAACATTACTCGAGCACCGGGTCCGGTTGCCGGCGGCAAAACTGAAATTGCCTTTGTTGAAGATCCTGACGGATACAAAATTGAGTTAATTCAAAAGAGTTCGGCGACTGAAGCGTTAGGTTAGATCCATCCTTATCACCACAAGTTAAATAGCTAGGCCTGATCATATATCGCTCACCTAGTAAGATTAAAACCAGCGAAAGCTGGTTTTTTTATCTAAAACGATATTGGTCTAATTGCGTATGTTCACTAAAGCAAGTGGATAAGATTGGGCTTATTCGGGCTTAACAAGACTAAAATGATCATAAGCTCTTTGACTCGCAATACGGCCTCTTGGTGTGCGCTGAATAAAGCCTTGCTGAATTAAAAAAGGCTCCAGTACGTCTTCAATCGTTTCTCTATCTTCACCGATGGCCGCCGCGAGGTTATCTAATCCTACAGGGCCACCCATAAATTTATCAATAATGGCAAGCAAGAGTTTACGATCTAAGTAATCAAAACCTTGCTCATCAACATCGAGTAAATCGAGGGCATATTCGGCCACTTTTTGGGTCACTTTGCCATCATGTTTGACTTCAGCATAATCGCGAACCCGGCGTAATAAACGGTTGGCAATTCGCGGGGTGCCGCGTGAGCGCTTGGCTATTTCAATCGCGCCTTGACCATCTATCTCAAGTTCCATCACCTTAGCTGAACGGATCACTATGGTGGTAAGATCTTTCACATTGTAAAATTCTAACCGTAATGGAATACCAAAACGAGCCCGCAATGGTGAGGTTAATGCACCGGCACGCGTGGTAGCGCCAATAAGTGTAAATGGCGGCAAATCTAATTTAATCGAACGCGCAGCAGGACCTTCACCAATCATAATATCAAGTTGGTAGTCTTCCATCGCCGGATAAAGGATCTCTTCGACTACAGGGCTTAGACGATGAATTTCATCGATAAACAGCACATCCCCCTCTTCAAGGTTAGTCAGTAAAGCCGCTAAATCCCCCGCTTTTTCAAGTACAGGGCCAGAAGTGGATTTGATATTCACTCCCATTTCATTGGCTACAATCATCGCCAAGGTTGTTTTACCTAAACCTGGAGGACCAAAAATTAGCATGTGATCAAGTGCTTCGCGACGATTTATCGCTGCTTGAATAAAAATCTTAAGCTGGGCTCGAGTATCATCTTGACCTGTATACTCATCCAACATTTTAGGGCGCATAGCACGATCAATAAGTTCATCTTGACCTTGTTCCTGTGGCTGGATTAGACGATCAGCTTCAATCATTTTTACGTACCCTGTTTATGCATATCATCATATTTATAACATTGATTTTAATGCAGCTTTAATTAACGTTTCAGAACTCATACCTTGTTTAAAAGCCGCAGAAACTGATTTACTGGCTTGTGCAGGTTTATAGCCTAACGATAATAACGCGGAAATGGCATCTTCCTCTGCACTGTCTGCTGTCGGAGCCGGTGTATAATTACTCTGCAACATAAATTCGCGCTCAGAACCCGCTGATGCTTCAAGCAAGCTTTTAAGCTTATCACGCATTTCAATGACTAAGCGTTCAGCGGTTTTCTTACCCACGCCAGGTAACTTGACTAAGGTGGCAATGTCGTCACGTTCGACACATGAAACAAACTCCGATGCTGTCATACCCGATAAAATGGTTAACGCTAACTTAGGGCCAACGCCGTTGGTTTTAATCAATAAACGAAATAATGCCCGCTCTTGTTTAGTGATAAAGCCATAAAGTAACTGCGCATCTTCACGCACCACAAAATGGGTAAATAACATCGCAGCATGATTTAACGCTGGCAACTCATAAAAGCTGGTCATGGGCACTTGCAACTCATAACCGACACCATTGACATCGAGCACCACTTCAGGCGCGTGTTTTTCAACTAAAATACCACTTAGACGACCTATCATTTGTATCTTCCATATGTTCTGCTGCTAGCTTTACCACCCATAGCGATAAGGCTTTGATAAGTATGAAAATGGCATATTGCTACCCCTAACGCATCCGCCGCATCGGCTTGTGGTGAAGCAGGTAGTTTAAGTAATTGCTTAATCATATGTTGAACTTGTGTTTTTTGGGCTCGACCCGTCCCTACGACTGCACTTTTTATCTGTGTCGCGCTATATTCAGCAACAGGCAGTCCGGCACATGTTGCCGCGACAATCGCCGCGCCTCTTGCTTGACCCAGTTTTAGGGCAGAGTCGGCATTTTTTGCCATAAAAACCCGTTCAATGGCAAACTCATCAGGCTGATATTGAGTAATAATTTCGCATAGACCCGCATAAATTTGTTGTAATCGTTGGGGTAAATCATCGGCAGATGTTCGGATACAGCCGCTGCCAAGGTAAATCTGTTGACGGCCTTGGCATTGGATCACACCATAGCCTGTAATACGGGAGCCGGGATCAACCCCTAAAATAATGGCCATTGATGCCTCATGCGTTGTCTAATACTTGCATAACGTCATCTGAAATATCAGCATTATGATATACCTCTTGTACATCATCATTATCTTCTAAGTTATCGATTAAACGTAAAAACTTTTCAGCAGTGTTAGCATCAAGTTCAGCTTTTAATGACGCAACCATGGTCACTTCAGCATGAACAGAGTCAAAGGACGCGCTATCAAGTGCATCTTTGACTTTGCCAAAGGTATCTGGAGTGGTAAACACATCGATAGAACCATCGTCATGAGTGACAACATCTTCAGCACCCGCCTCTAACGCACTGTCTATTAAGCTATCTTCATCAATATCAGTGTCATAAGAAATAATGCCAGATTTAGTAAACAGATACGCCACTGAACCGTCGGTACCTAAGTTGCCACCAGACTTATTAAACGCATTTCGCACGCCAGAAACAGTACGATTACGATTATCCGTCATTGTTTCAACCATCACAGCAGTCCCTCCGGGACCATAGCCTTCATAAATAATGGTTTCTAATTGCTGACCATCCATTTCACCGGCACCACGTTTGATTGCGCGTTCAACGGTATCTCGGGTCATATTATTGGATAAGGCTTTATCGACTGCAGCGCGTAATCTGGGATTAGCATCAATATCAGAACCGCCTTCGCGGGCCGCCACATTGAGCTCGCGAATAAATTTGGTGAATAACTTACCGCGTTTAGCATCTTGTGCCGCTTTACGGTGTTTAATATTGTCCCATTTACTGTGTCCTGCCATTATATCTCCTTACTATTTAATAGAATTTTTCAAGTGAAACAGTCTACTTGTCAAAAACGTACCGAGGCAAAAGCCTCGGTATATAGTGCCCATTTAAGAGCGAGCAAATGGCTAACGTTAGCGTTTTACTCTTCTGTTTTAACCTTTTCAACCACAGCAATGCCTAACTCAGCGAGTTGAACTGGGTTAGCAAATCCTGGCGCATTGGTTAACGGACACGCCGCTGTGGTGGTTTTAGGGAAAGCCATCACGTCACGAATTGAGCTTGCCCCTGTCATTAACATAATAATACGATCTAATCCGAAGGCTAAACCAGCATGAGGTGGGGTACCATAACGTAATGCTTCAAGTAAGAATCCGAATTTTTCATTCGCTTCTTCTGCTTCAATGCCTAAAATGCCAAATACTGTGCTTTGCATTTCTGCGTTGTGGATACGTACTGAACCACCCCCTAACTCACAACCATTTAACACCATGTCGTAGGCATCTGAAATTGCCACCGCGGGATCGGCGGCCAATTGTTCAGCACTAATCCCACGAGGGGCGGTAAATGGATGGTGAACGGCGTGGAAACCACCATTAATTTGTTCAAACATTGGGAAGTCAACCACCCATAATGGGCGCCATTCACCTTCAAGTAGCTTGAAATCTTCACCTGCTTTTAAGCGCAGCGCGCCCATGGCTTCTTCCACGACGGTCGCTTTGTCTGCACCAAATAGAATGATATCACCGGTTTGTGCGCCAGTACGGCTAATAATGTCGTTAACGATAGCTTCGGTTAAAAACTTAAGTACTGGAGATTGAATACCTTCGATACCTGCTGCTAAGTCATTTATCTTCATCCACGCTAAGCCTTTAGCGCCATAAATACCAGCATACTTAGTGTAGTCATCAATTTGCTTACGTGATAATGATGCGCCCGTTGGAATACGTAACGCTGCTACGCGGCCTTCTACATCGTTTGCCGGGCCATTAAAAACGGCAAACTCGACATTGTTAACTAAATCGGCAATATCAACTAACTCAAGCGGGTTACGCAAATCGGGTTTATCAGAACCGTAACGCTTCATTGCTTCTGCGTATGACATGCGTGGAAAATCGCCTAAATCAACATTCAATAAATCTTGGAATAAACCGCGCATCATTTGCTCAGTTTTTTCCATGACTTGTTCAGAAGACATAAACGAAGTTTCAATATCGATTTGAGTAAATTCAGGCTGGCGATCTGCCCGTAAATCTTCATCACGGAAACATTTTACAATTTGGTAATAGCGATCAAAACCAGACATCATTAGCAGCTGTTTGAACAGCTGTGGTGATTGAGGTAAAGCAAAAAACTGACCTTTATAAGTCCGGCTAGGAACTAAATAGTCACGCGCACCTTCTGGGGTGGCTTTAGTCAAAATAGGCGTTTCGATATCTAAAAAGCCATTGCTGTCTAAAAAGCGACGCACTGAGCTGGTCACTTTTGCACGAAAAATAAGACGCTCGGCCATCTCTGGACGACGTAAATCTAAATAACGGTATTTTAAACGTTGTTCTTCGCTGTTATTTTGGTAATTATCCATGCTCAATGGCAACGGAGCAGAAGCATTAATAATGGTCAATTGCTTACCCAAAATTTCAATTTCGCCAGTCTTCATGTTTGAATTGACTTGGCTTTCTGGACGGGCACTAACAACCCCTTTGACCTGAACACAAAATTCACTGCGCAACGTGCTTGCTATATCAAAAACATCTTTTAGATCTGGGTCATAAACAACCTGCACTAGCCCTTCTCTATCGCGTAAGTCTAAAAATACGACTCCGCCTAAATCTCGACTACGGTTTACCCAACCGACTAAAGTTACTTCTTGACCTAGATGAGACTTATTAACGTCTCCACAATAATGACTGCGCATTGAACTCTATCCTTTATCCACAAAGCGGTATTTTGGAAATCGAAAACCACAAAAACGGCATTATATACCGTGACTCAAACTTATGCATTGAAGTATCAATCAGATTGGGTGAATTAACTAGACCTAGAGCAAATAATCTCGACCGATTGACTGAAAAACCATCAAGGTAAACTAATTCATTTTGTATTGATGACCGCCGACTTTTTTAGCCTGATACATTAGCTGATCTGATTTCTTCAATAATAAAGCCCCACTATCGGCATCATCAGGGAAGATAGCCACACCGATACTGGCCGAAATAGTGACACTGATATCATCGATTAATAACGGCTTCTTTAATGCGATTAAGATGTTATCAGCCACTTGACGGGCATTTTCTTTAGCTTCTATGTGATTTAATAACACCACAAACTCATCACCACCAAAACGAGCCACAGTGTCTGATTCTCTTACATGTCGAGTTAATAACACGGCTATGCGTTGTAGTAACTTATCACCCATATGATGACCGTGCTGATCATTTATCGCTTTAAAGCCATCTAAATCAATAAACAACAATGCAAATTTTAATTTATCTCTATGATGAGTCAGTGTTGCTTGCGTTAATCTATCATCAAGTAAACTGCGATTAGGCAGTGCGGTAACATTGTCATGATCTGCCATATACTTAAGCGTTTCTTCAGCTTTAAAGCGCTTTTGGATTTCGACATTTAAGCGTCGATTTGACATCAATATCACGATGGCGATCAGAGTGATAATTAACAAACCGATCACCAATAATTTAAGCCAACGCTGGTAACGTAATGTGTCACTATTGAGATCTAATGATACCCATTTTTGATACATGTTTTGTTGTTCTGTTTCATCTATAGTCGCAATCGCTCTATCAATCAAAGGAACTAAATTTTTGAGCCCGGGGAATAGACCAATGTGGCTATGCTGCTCAGTAAACTCGGTTAACAACGACATTTTTAAACTCGGATATTGACCACCTTTTAAAGTAGTCGCCAATGTCGCCACTTGTTCAACAAACATATCCGCGCTGCCATTAATCACCGCTTCCGTACCCTGCTTGGTATCTGACACAACCACTAACTTTATTTCTGGGTATTGTTGACGAAGCTGATCCACAATATGGTAGCCATCAACAACAGCCAGTCGTTTACCCGCAATTTGTGAGACATTAAAAATGGGAGGTTGAGTTAATGAAGTGATTATCGCCCAAGGTGACGGCCAATATGCTAATGAGAATGCAAGAGTGTTTGCCCGATCCGATGTTTTAGCCATGCTGGCAACTAAATGAATTTCTCCTTTAACAAGGTCACTGACCATTTTACCAAAATCATCATAAGCCACTGGGATAATGGTTAAATTGAGTTGTTTAACCAGTAAATTTTTAATGTCTGCATTCACCCCTAAAAATTCACCATTTTTCCCTTGAAATTCCATAGGAGCCCAATTTTTTAGGTAACCCATTTTGATAGCACCTAAGGTACTTATATATTGCTTTTGTTGAGTTGTTAGTTTTATTTTATTGGCAGAACCTGCAAAATAACGATCGTCTGGATTAATTAACCATTTACGTTCGATTTGAATTTGTTCCTCGACAGAAATTAAACTAAATCCTGCTTGAATTCGATCCGCTAATCCACTGTCGTCAACACGTGTTAACGCATACATATCTGTCGAAAATTCGATATCAGTATATTGTCGAAACTCTGCCCATAATTTATTAGCCAACAAATAATGTGACGTCATGGCGGCAGACGACACAAAACCGCTAATTTCGTCATTGCGACCCGCTTTCACCATACTTTCTAAGGTGTCATAAAAACGTAACTGTGCCTTAGGAAACGTTTTTTTTATATCACTAATATACGGTGCTGTAGGAAACACCCCGATGCGCATGGCAATATCTTCAATATGAGTTAATTTCGGGTTTGAACTAAAAAAACGACTTTTGACTGAAATAATATGCCAAGCTTGCTTGAGACCCGTTCGCATATCTTGGCTTTCAGGGTACCCAATGTGAACGTCTGCCACGCCACGTTTGACGTCATCAATACTGCTGTTCATGTCGCCTGCAACAAAATCAATTTTGATACCGGTTTTTTCTGACCATAATGTCCATAAGTCAACTAGCATGCCATGTGGAAAACCATCAGCATCGATATCTACGTAGGGTTCGACACCATTTTGCATCGCAATAATCACACCCGATGTTTGTCGATGATAACCTAACCAGTGACGCTCTATTTGCTGGATAACCTCGGCGGGTATTAATTCAAAACCATTATTTATTTTGTTAACAAGCGCTTGATCCCCTTTCACTACTGCCGGTGCAAGGTTGATTTTTTTAATTAAGATACGTGATGAGCTGTAAAAATTTGCCGCGATATCTTGCTCTAGTGCTAAGTTGCGTTGGTATCCTTCAATACCGGCGAAAACAAACAACTCTCCGTTAACCGCCGCTTGTAACAATTGTTCACGATTTTGATAACGCTTAAAACTAAGCTTAGGTTCTAACGCTGATAATGTTGCTTCATGGGATGAGCCCGTCACAATACCGACTTGATAGGGAATTAAATCGCTAATTTTCTTTTTACTATTTATCGACTTATGAATGTATAAATAGGTATTTAATGAGGTAAATGATTTAGCAAAATCAAACTTTTTTAACCGTGCTTGGTTTTGAGACATACCAATATGAACATCTGCTTTTTTCTGTTCGAGTTGATTCATTGACTGCTGCCAGTGCCGAGACACAAATTGCACTTTAGTGTCAGTGATGATTGACCACTCGCGCCATAAATCAACTAAAATACCGGCAGGAGTCCCCCTCTCATCTAAATATTCAAACGGATACGTATCTTCCCCCATAACAATGATCAAGGGTTTATTTTCAACGGGCTTATCGATTTTATCTGAGTGTAATGCTTGCGCAGGTATTGAAAAACACGCAAATACTAATGCTAATATCCAAGGTATAAATTTCAAGTTTTTTCCCTAATACTTTCACTTTTTATACTGTATTCACCGAATAAACGGGTTCATAGTAATTGACTGATAGAACAGCAGAATGTGGTAAAAGATCAATATTGATGATGTTAGCCAAAGATGGTTGAGAATGGTTTAGCAGACATCTATTGTTATTACTTTGTAACAAGGCTAAATAATATCATTTTTCCAGCTTGTGTCGTGCTAATTTTATGAATAGAAATTAATTTTTGAACATATTGTACATAATGCCAGCAAAAATAAGCAGTTTAAGCCTATCTTATTGACATCATCGTGATCTATTTGAAAAAAAACTCATAAATTGCCCGTTAGATACTTGCTGTGGTTCACCATGATTAGCTAAAATACAAACTTAATTTTTTCACATTGCAACTCATGAACTCTCAACAAGATACGATATACGCTAATGCAACAAACCAAATAGCAGATTTTCAATTTGATCAACGTGTTGCAGGTGTCTTTAATGACATGATCCGCCGCTCTGTTCCTGGCTATGCACAAATCATCAATACCATAGGTGATTTTGCTAATCGATTTGTCACACCTCAAAGCAATATATACGATCTTGGCAGTTCGTTAGGCTCGGCAACATTAAGTATTCGTCGCCAGATTGAAGGACGAGGATGCCAGATTTATGCGGTAGACAACAGCCAATCAATGATTGAACGTTGTACCGAAAATCTCGCGGCTTATGTGAGTGATATTCAAGTTAACCTGCTGTGCGCTGATATAAGAGATGTAGACATTAATAAAGCATCGATGGTAGTGCTAAACTTTACCCTACAATTTTTGCCTACTCACGATCGTGATGCCTTGATAAAACGCATTTATGACGGAATGTTGCCTGGTGGTATATTAGTCATTTCAGAGAAGTTGTTTTTTGAAGATAATCATATACATCAATTACTGGATCAACAGCATTTAGATTTTAAGCGTGCAAATGGGTATAGTGAACTCGAAATAAGTCAAAAACGCAGTGCGTTAGAAAACGTGATGCGCCCAGATAGCTTGAATGTACATGAACAGCGTTTTACTGAAAATGGTTTTTCGCACTTTTCAGTCTGGTTTCAATGTTTTAACTTTGCATCTATGGTAGCGATTAAATGATCAATTTTAGCTCTTTTTACAAAGATATTGCCGATTCAAACCTGCAACATTGGCTGGAAACATTACCGGCAATTTTGGGGCAATGGCAACGAGATCATAAACACGGCAATTTGCCTAAATGGGAAAAGGTTCTCAATAAATTACATTACCCACAACCTGATCAAGTTGATTTTACTAGCAGCGTAACCATTGGCAGTGGAGAACAATTAAGCCCTGGTCAAGTAGAGAAACTGACTAATTTATTAGCCGTTTTTCAGCCGTGGCGCAAAGGGCCTTTTTCAGTACATGGTATCCAAATTGATACTGAATGGCGCAGTGATTGGAAATGGGATCGAGTTAAAGCGTTTATTTCGCCTTTAAATAATCGTACCGTTTTAGATGTGGGCTGTGGAAGTGGTTACCACATGTGGCGGATGTATGGTGCGGGAGCCTCTCGCGTAGTAGGGATAGATCCTTCACCATTATTTTTATGCCAATTTGAAGCCCTAAAACGAATCGCAGGTAATCAGCACCCAGTGCATTTACTGCCTCTTGGCATTGAAGAGTTACCGGCTTTAGATGCCTTTGATACTGTATTTTCAATGGGCGTGCTCTATCACCGTCGCTCACCCATTGATCATTTACTACAATTACGTGACCAACTGCGAGTCGGTGGTGAACTTGTACTTGAAACTCTGGTGATCGATGGCGATGAAAATGCGGTACTGGTTCCACAAGATAGATATGGAAAAATGAACAACGTTTGGTTTTTGCCTTCAGTTGCCGCCTTAATGTTATGGTTAGAAAAATGCGAGTTTACCGATATTCGTTGTGTTGACATTGATATCACCTCATTAGCAGAACAACGCAGCACCCAGTGGATGAAAAATGAATCTCTAGTTGATTATCTCGATCCAAATGATGTGAGTTTAACCGTAGAAGGTTATCCTGCGCCTAAAAGGGCGATCATTATTGCGACGAAAAACCAACCTAACCACGATTTGGTATAAATAATACTATTCAACAGGAATTGACATGTTAAAGCAGGTAATTGCTCTATCCGTTGTAGCGGCCCTCATCGCAGGTTGCAGCGTCACTCAAAAACCGATAACACCTCCGCTCACCAATGCTGATTTTAATAACGGTCTGCAAGTTTCGCAAACCGTTATTATTGATGCAATTAATTCAAATAATAGCCAACAGACAAACGACATTAGCGCGCTTTCCACCGAAATCAGAAAACTGAAGACTCAGGTAAGTACTGCGATGAGACAAAAATCGGAAACGATTATGGTTCAACCACCAATGCCAAAGATGGCCGAGGTTAAACAATGCCCAGAAAGCATTATGGGTGAAAAATTTCTACTCGGTGAAGTCGAAAGTGTCTTTATTGATGAATTGAAAGTCAAGTTTGCGACCCGTATCGATACCGGTGCAGAGTCATCATCTTTAGATGCGCGCAATATTGTATTATTTGAACGAGAAGGCGAACAATGGGTTCGTTTTGACGTAATGACTAATGGGTTTGATCAACCTGGCAATACGTTTGAATCAGAAGTTGAACACTTCATTCGTATTAAACAAGATGTTGATACCGGTAATGATCGTCGTCCCGTTATCCATGCCCATTTAAAAATAGGTAAATATTCCGCTGAAACAGAATTAAACCTAACAGATCGAAGCCACCTAGATTATCCTTTATTACTAGGTCGCAAGTTTATGAAAGACATTGCCATTGTTGATGTGGGCCAAATGTACATTCATGGCAAAGCTAAAAACCAAATTACCACGTTAATTAAGTAGGATCCGTAATGCATTCTCGTAAACCGTTTTACATATTCGTTGTACTGCTGTTTATCGCAGGGATAAGTGCCAGTATTTACCGTGGTATTGAGCACAATGTGCCTTTTTTACCGGGTGAACAAGTGCAAAGTTGGGCCATAGATGCCAAGGTCAGTTTTAATGGTACAAACCAACCCGCCGAAGTTAATTTTTCATTACCTAACGATCCTGCCTTTGACATATTGGTCGAGAATGCTTCGTCATCAGGTTATGGCTTAAATATTTCCGCTGACACCGATAATCGCCGTGCCGTTTGGTCAATTCGCGAAGCTTCAGGCCCACAAGCACTGTATTATCGAGTCACGCTAGTCCCAACAGGCAAACTCAATATTGAAACAGATGAAGAACCCCTTACGCCTGAACCTTATTTATGGCCTGCAACAGAAAAATCAGCAGCAGACCAAATAATTGAAGAAGTATGGATCCGCAGTGCAACAAACTTGTCTTTTGCACAGCAGTTAATGAATTTAATTAATGATAATGATCAAAGCCAAAATATGGCGTTGTTGTTATCAGCCAACACCTCAACAAATTTGTTTGTGCATATGTTGCACTCAAAAGGCGTGCCGGCACGGATCATTAATGGTTTGCAACTCGAAGATCAACGACGTCGTCAGCAGCTCACATCATACGTTCAGATTTATAATGATGGTGAATGGATACTTTTTGACGTTCCAAACAACAAGAAAGGCCGTGATAATACGCTAGTGTTATGGGAATATTCCGGACACTCAGTGCTTGATGTTATGGGGGGGACTAATTCATTAGTGAATTTCTCAATGTTAAAGGATACTCGCTCCGCATTGGCAACCTCTATTGACATGATGATGAATGACGATGCTTGGGACTTTTCCTTGTATCAGTTACCGCTTGAAGAACAAAGCACCTTTAAAGGCATTCTATTAATTCCTATTGGGGTATTAGTGGTGGTTTTCTTGCGCGTCATTGTCGGCATCAAAACATCGGGTACTTTTATGCCGGTATTGATTGCCATGGCCTTTATTCAAACCACCTTATTAACAGGCTTAATTGGTTTCTTACTGATTATAGCCTGTGGATTAATGATCCGTTCCTATCTGTCGACCCTCAACTTACTACTGATCTCCCGAATATCGGCGGTGATTATTGTGGTGATTTTCATTATTGGGTTATTTACCTTAATCTCATTCAAATTAGGCTTAAATGAAGGACTCACTGTAACCTTCTTCCCAATGATCATCCTAGCGTGGACCATTGAGCGTATGTCGATTCTCTGGGAAGAAGAAGGCCCTAATAAAGTCTTTGTCTCAGGTGGCGGCAGCTTGTTTGTAGCAACATTGGCATACCTAGCCATGGACAATCAAATAGTCCAATATTGGGTATTTAACTTCTTGGGTATTCATTTAGTGATCTTAGCCTTGGTATTAGTGATGGGCCAGTACACTGGTTACCGTTTAACTGAGCTAAAACGCTTTAAACCATTAGTTGGAGAGCAATAATGAAGTACGCCTGGCCCTGGGAATTGAGCCGTAGCGGTGTACTCAACATGAACAGGCGCAATATTAGCTATATTGGTCGTTACAATCAGCGCAAGTTTTATAAGCGCGTTGATGACAAACTGATTACTAAACAACTTGCGCTGGCTAATGGCATTGCGGTTCCCGATTTAATTGGGGTTGTTCACCAACAACATAAAATCCAAGAAATTCCAGCTATGGTCCTAGACCGTAGCGGTTTTGTGATAAAACCGGCAAAAGGTTCTGGCGGTAAAGGCATTATGGTGATCACCAGAGTGAGCAATGGCTGTTATTACAAGTCCAATGGTCATGAAGTGACGCATAGCGAAATTTATCGTCATGTATCAAATATTTTAAGTGGATTATTTTCACTGGGTGGTAAGCCAGATGTCGCGATTGTAGAAGGGTTAATTGAATTTGATCCGGTGTTTGAAGGCCTAAGCTATGAAGGTGTCCCTGACATCCGCTTAATTGTGTTTAAAGGCTTTCCTGTCATGGGAATGTTACGTTTATCGACTTCAGCATCTGATGGCAAGGCAAACTTACACCAAGGCGCTGTGGGTGTGGGTTTAGATATCGCCACCGGAAACAGTTTACATGCAGTGCAATTTGACTTACCCGTTGATAAACATCCTGATACTCACTTCCCTCTGTCGGACATCACAGTTCCTCATTGGGAAACTTTACTTCATACGGCATCGAGTGCCTATGAAATGTGTGAGTTAGGGTATTTAGGTACTGACATGGTGTTAGATAAAAACAAAGGCCCATTATTACTTGAATTAAATGCTCGCCCAGGTTTAACCATTCAAATTGCCAATGGTAGAGGGATGTTACCTCGACTTAAGCATGTTGAAGCGATGAAAAGCTCAGCAATGTCAGTTGAGGAACGTGTGGCTTATGCTAAAAAGCATTTTTGTAGCAACCCTATTTTTTAATCTATTAGCCACCTCAAACGCGGTGGCGGGTCCATTAGCACTGTTCATTGAACAGTGCTTACAATATCAACCTGACTTAGGACAAGATAGCCTTGTCACTTTTCAGTCGTTTGAACAACAAGCTGTTGAATTTGAAAAACGCACAATTGCGTTAAATAATATCAACGACAGAATTCAATACTACCGCCCTTTTGCCAATGATAACCTCAGTAGACAAGGCTTATTATGGTGCCAACTCCACCTTGCCGATGAATTTTATGCTTTAGCTACAGCCCCGAAAACCCAATCCCTAATCGATCAGTTACAACACCTTGCACCACCTTATAATCAGTTTGCACAACGTTTAGTTGCGATAAAACGGTCGCAATGGACTTTAATCAAAAAGTCAAAACTGCACAGCGCCCAGGCCAGCATTAATCAAGCATTGTCATCGCGGCAATTTACATTGCAATTTAATCAGCAAGATTGTGTATTAACCAATGCAGCCAATACTGATGAAGCAATTAAGCATGAAAGTACTACCAATATCGATATTAGTATTGCCAAGTATTTAATTAAACAACCTAATGAACTCTGCAGAAAACAAGCCTGGCTCGCCTATCAAGTTCGAACTAAAGACCAACAAGCCCCTGCACTGGCATTGATCCATCAACTGCAACAGCAGCATGCAATGCTTCAAGAATATGGCAATACAGCACAGGCACAGCTGTCATCTCATGGTTTAACCCCTCTATTATTAGCGCAATTTTTAGCCGAGCAAACAACCAATCTAAATATCGCGCCATGGAATATTGCCCAAGCTTTAGGCCGTGCCAGTAAATCATCGAACATGGATACGGTAACTGCGAATGCATTTTTACAGCAAATATTGCAAAGCCTTAAGCCTTTAGATCTCAAGTTTGAGCTAATCATTGTAGAAAAATCGACTATAGACAAAGATCCCTCCACTGATGATAGTCAACATAGGGCCTTGAGTGACACGCAAATTATTCGAGTTTGGCATCAACAAAGATTATTGGGTGAGATTTTTACCTACCCACCAGGTAAGTTACAACCTGGTGTCAACGTAGATGGTCAACTGATAAAACAAACTGTGGTTGGTCATCAATTTGGTCAATATGTGCTCAGTTTTCCACAACAATTAACTCGCACAACACAACAACACGAATTAATTAACGCCTTGAGCCAAGCAATAGTATCCTTAGCTCAAGGTGGCCAGTTTTATTTTCTCAACCATCGAGGCCAAAACAGCGATGCCCATGCTATTGCAACGCAATGGTTAGTTCACTACATTAAGCAGCAACTTAGCTTGCCCTTACAGTCTGAACGTAGCGAACTCGCCGCAAATTACCAGAAACAACTGTGGGTATTTAGAGCAAAAGTCGCGCTGGCATTTTATCAGTATGAAGGTGATTTGAAGCGGACTGATCAAGATATTTGGTTAGCTTATAATCAGCAACTATCAGACAAATTTGAACAAAGTTTTGGCCAGCCATGGCCTAATGCTACTGATGCAATATATAGTTATCAAGCTATTGCTAATGAAGGCATTAATCATTATCTTCCTCTATGGCAAACTGCATTGGCTCAATTAGTCATTGCCCAGACCCCCCCTACAATATCGACCAGGGATATATTTAATTTATTAGTTGTCAACGAAACAGATTTAACCTTAAACGATAAACTTGAGCAGCTTATTGGCCCACCGATTGACCCACATTCACTCATCAGGAGATTTAAACATGCTGGTACTACACAAGAGTAAAGCACTCTGGTACTTACTATTGTCAGCTACGTTGTTTAGTAGTGTGGTTTTCGCAACAAAGCCCGTTGAAAAAGTAGCTCATAATTTAACGTCTGAACAAGTTTATCATGGGATTAAAGCCAATTTAGAGACCAATCTTTATTCGTTACCCCCACGAGTCCAAGGACATTATGCCATTCGTCAATTCCGTATGACGGGTGAAACCAAATATGCCAACGGGTCATTAATCGACCTACTCACCATTGCTGAACGCCAAGCCTATTATTCCTGTAATCTGGATAAACCAGGTTTTATTAAAAGTGAATCAAAAATTGCAGTGGATAAATTAGGTAACGGCCCACGTGGCCAAGCACGTAAAAAAGCCATCGCCCCCTACCCTAACTTTATGTTGTATAGCAATGTCTTATTACGTTATGCCAGCCGTGTCGATGAGTTTGGCTTTACCGGACCTTGTCATGATTTAATGATAAAAACCCTAAAAAATGCCAACTTAGCACCCGCGTTAACCGATAAACAGATGATCCAAGCTTGGGCTGCACAATTAATAAACTATGTGTACTGGGCGAAACAAATTGGTGTTGGCGACTATTATGAGGCTTACAAAAAGGCCTTTATTAACACATACCCAAACAGCAAAGATGATCAGCTTGAAAAAGGCCAATACAAAAATAAAATTTATGGCATGACTCACTTTATTTTTTCAGCCAGCGGGTATTATCAATACCCAGTTGATCCAAAAGAACATCAGTGGATTTTAGATTACTTCGAAAAGAATATCGATCGTATTTTAACGGACACTACAGAAGATATTATTACTGAAGTGGGTATTAGTTTCTTGATCACTGGCAATGGTTCAAATCCTGTTGTCGATAAAGTGAAAAAACATGTCATTGCAGCCTACGATCCAAACACTATGATGATCCTATCACCTCATGGTAAAGCGGACTTATCCAGCGGCGAACACAGAAATGTGTTGGCAATGATGTTACTAGATTGGCCTGACACATTACATAAAGGCCCATATTTAAATGATATTGCTAGTACTAAGAAACATCTACCTAAATTAGTTAAGCCTAAAGCATCTGCGAGTGATACTAAATTACACTAAATAAGACCTGTATATATTGAAGACAAATGTGCCCCATTTGTCTTGTTTACATAAAAAGATGTTATGGTTTTTTCCTTCAATTTCTGTCACCTGTAAAGAGAACACTTAATGAGCCGAGCAAAATCAACGCTAGAGCAATGGCGGATCGTCCAAGCAGTCGTTGATTTTGGAGGCTATGCGCAGGCAGCAGAGAAACTCAATAAAAGCCAATCGTCACTCAACCATGCCGTGTCCAAGTTACAGCACCAATTAGGCATTAACCTACTCGAAGTAAAAGGCCGCAAAGCCTATTTAACTGAACAAGGTGAAGTATTACTGCGTCGTTCCCGTCATTTAACTCAATCGGTTGAAGAGCTTGAACAATTAGCCAGCAATTTAGGCCAAGGTTGGGAACCTAACCTAACCATTGCCAGAGAGATTGTTTATCCGATGGACGATCTTGTTGGATCATTAACAGCATTTTTACCTGAAAGTCGCGGCACTCGTGTAACGATTATTGATTCGGTGATTTCAGGCACTCATGAATTAGTAAAAAATAATCAGGTCGATATTGCTATCTGTGCCACCCCCCCTAAAGGCCATATTGCTGAACCGTTATGTGAATTAAGTTTTGAACTTGTGTGTCATCCCGAGCATCCACTGTCACAACTCGCGTTAATTGAAGATGACAAGCAATTAGCCCAGCACTTGCAAATTGTGATTAAAGATACAGGAATAAATGCCACCAATGATATTGGTTGGTTAAAAGCAGAACAGCGTTGGACCGTATCTAACTTTCATGAAGCAAAAATAATTTTGGCACGTAATATAGGTTTTTGCTGGATACCCAGTTTTTTAGTCGAACAAGAAATTGCTAATAAACAACTCATCCGATTACATTTGCGCGGCAGTTATCAGCGAAAAATAATGCTTAACTTAGTAATACCGAATCGCGATCAGCAAGGGCCGGCCTGTAAATTATTAGAAAACTTAATTTTAAAACAACATAATTTACCATTTAATGATTAATTATCAGCAGAAGATGTTTTCTTCCCATTAAGTAAGTCTAAATGTCACTTTAATCTAGTTAACCTCGGTCGGGATAATAAACGGTTATCAAACAGCCACTTGTTCAGCTACTTATGTTGCATTGACTTGCAATAGACTCACAATACGCAACATAATCTAACCACTCAGCATGGTAGCTTTTCTAGGCTTAGCGAATGTTAACTTAATACCTGATGAGGCATAGATAAAGGTGGGTATTACACGTAAATTTCGATTTGACGAGCTGAGTTTATTTCAGCCTTATGGGTACCCTTTACAACCGTTTCATTTGCAACAGTAAGATGGCCCTGCTCTGCTGATAATGGCCGCCTGGAGGATAATAAATTCATATTAGTCTCATCGGCACCAAGGGTGTCATTTATCGTTAAAGTACGGCTATTAGGCGTGATAGGATTGTGGGAATGAGTTATTGAAGTGGATCCTGACTGATTATCTGAGGCCGTAAAAAGGTTACCGGACTCAGAGGTATTTTGACTTTTTTGTGTAGACCCAGTGTTTTGTTGGCTTTGTTGAATTAACTCTTGGTTTGCATCATTGATGTTTTTTAATGCTTGCGCCGCAACATGAATGTCCGCCATTGACGGTTGCACAGGGGCCATTGCTGCTGCATACACTTTCTGCATTTTACTTAACGTTGCTTGGGAATCGCCATCTACGGTCGACACATCAATATTGACTTCACCATCGACAACATAGCGACGCCCATCTGGGCCTTTTTCATATTGATAACTTGGACTTTGGGCTAAACTGCCACCTATTGCTGCGTGGGCTTTTTCGTGCGTTTTAACCTCGGTATCTCGCTGCGTGAGTTGGTCGATCTGTATTGTTTCAGCTCGCTCTATTTGCTGTTGTTTTGTTGCTACCTTTTGCTCAACTTGTTTTGCTGCGGCCTCATCTTGGGTGTTTGATGCTTGAGGCTCTGCAGTTGCTTTGGAATCATCTAACAATGCAGTTCCCGCAGTGTCATTTATGGGTGTAGCTGAACTGACCGATGGCTTATTAATATGATTAACCGCTGGTTGTTGTGTATTAGCCGTATCACTTTTACTCGTGCTGGTTGATATCCCTGTACCAACTGATGTTGGTGCAACAACGCCCGGAGCCGGCACTTGAGTTTGTGAACGATTCAATACACCAGCCAGATTGAGTGGGCCACTTTTAAAATGGTAACTGTGGAGTGGATCAGCACCGACGTTTTTTTTAGACTGAATGTCATTTTTGTCTGAGATGCTAGACGAAAAACCCGGCTGAGTATCCGTACTGGGTAAATTAACCTTGAGGTCTTTTGACGCGTTAAATGTCGATGTAGCCGCTGCTTGAATTGAGTTAGAGCTGGATTTAAGCGAACTATTGTTAACCAAACTATTGTTAACCCAATTAGACTGAACGGCTGCAGATTGGGTGTCTATGGATTTAGTTGTTATCGCTTGGGTAGTATTGACTTGAGCGTTATTGATTTGAGCGTTATTTGTTTGAGTGCTACTTATTTTAGAACTACTTATTTTAGTGCTACTTATTTTAGTGCTACTTACTTGAGAGCTAGTTGCTTGAGAGCCAGTCGTTTGAGCCTCTGGTGCGGATAATGAATTGCGATGGTTTATTTGGGCAGCATTGATAACTGACCCTGTGTTAGCGGAAACCATTAACGCACTCATGATTACACTTGGATATCAATCAAGCTACCAACTGTCTCAGATGCCACTTCAATCACTTTCGAGGATGCTTGAGCTTGATTGGATGATTCAGTCGCAGACACTAAGGCCGCTGTGGTATCTGTTTGTCCAACAGCACGAGAGCTTAATGTCACAGTCTCTTGTGTCGATGAGCTAGGCACCGCCGGTTTTTGTTGATCTGGCATTGCAACAGATGTTGTCGCTTGGGCTAAACCTTGTTGAGCACTTTGCAATCCTTGTACACCTGATGCATACGCTGATTGAACTTGCATAATAACCGCTCCTGATCCTAAAAAGTCGATTTAGTATGGGCTAAATCGACTAATATGTATAGTTTTCAAACACAACTAACCTATATTTTAGCCTTTAACCCAACCCATCTCCCAATCTTTCCATACGGGATTAATCCCCCGTAGTTTCATTTGAGTAACAACTTGTTCAACAGAGCGACTATCACTGATCTCAAATTGGTCAAGCTGACTGTCTGGTGTCATGTAACCACCTGGTTGAGTTGAGCTTCCTGCACTCATGTGGGTAATGCCTAAAGGGAGTAAATTATCCCTCAACGACGGTAGCTCGCGAGTCGACAAACTGATTTCAAGCTGCGGATTAAACAATCTAAATGCACAAATCATTTGTACTAAGCCTGCATCGGTTAATTCAACTTTCGGCGTAATACCGCCAGTACAGGGGCGTAAACGAGGTAACGAGATACTGTATCGGTTGCGCCAATAGGTTTTCTCTAAGTAATCTAGATGAAAGCCCATGAGTAATGCATCTAATCGCCAATCATCGAGTCCTAGTAACACCCCTAAGCCAATTTTATCAATCCCCGCTTTTGCCACTCGGTCTGGGGTATCTAAACGGTAAATGAAATCTTGTTTTTTACCGCGAGTATGGTGTTTAGCGTAAGTGTGTGGCCGGTAAGTTTCTTGGTACACCATAACGGCATCGACCCCTAACTGTCCTAGACGTTGATACTGATGAGTATCCAGCGGCTGAACTTCCATCGCCACGTAATTAAAAGCCGAGTTAACTATCGGTAACATCGACTCAAAATATCCCATTCCAACTTTGGTTTCATGCTCGCCAGACACCAATAATATCGAATCAAAGCCTCGTTGTTTAATAATCGCAATTTCTGCGGCTAACTCTTCCTGAGTAAGCGTTTTACGCTTGACCTTATTGCTCATACTAAAACCACAATAATCACATTCATTAGCGCACAGGTTAGACAAATACAAAGGCAAAAAAAGACCAATATTGGCACCAAATCGTTGCCGTGTAAGCTGGGCAGCTTGCTGCGCCATTGGTTCAATATATGCCATTGCCGCCGGCGATAATAACGCTAAAAGACTGTCTATATTGCCGCTAGGGTTACGTAACGCTAACTCGACCTCTTTGGCGGTAGTCGAATACAGCTTCATCGATAACGCATCGGGAGCCAATTGCGAAAAGACCGTAGAATACGTCATGTTGAATCTCTCATAATATGAGCTGTCGGGATTGGTACCTTTATTGATGAATCAGTCAAAAAAGCCGTTAATGGGCTTGTCGCATCAGCGTGATGGTTTACTGCGCCTAATCCGGCAAGATATGCTTGTCTTCCGGTAGCAACCGCATCAGCAAAGCATTTGGCCATTTTCTGAGGATAAGCACTACTGGCAATCGCGGTATTAACCAATACTGCAGCGGCGCCCATTTCCATGGCCCTGCAAGCTTGTGATGGCGCGCCAATTCCAGCATCGATTATCACTGGTATAGTGGCTTGTTCGATGATGATGCGTAAAAAGGTTTCCGTCGCTAAGCCTTGGTTGCTGCCAATGGGACTGCCAAGAGGCATGACTGCGGCGCAACCGACTTCTTCTAGTCGCCGACATAACACAGGGTCGGCATGCACATAAGGCATAACAATATAGCCTTGCTCACACAAGTATTGGGCCGCTATCAGTGTTTCAATGGGATCGGGCAGTAGATATTTAGGATCGGGATGAATTTCGAGTTTAATCCATTTAGTACCGAGCATTTCATAAGCCAGCTCAGCGGCAAAAATAGCTTCTTTTGCATTACGCGCCCCAGCAGTATTGGGCAGTAATTTTACCCCCAGACTTTGCAATGGCCCGAGTAAATTATCATGGCCGCGTGTTAAATCGATACGCTTCATGGCCAAAGTCACTAACTGCGACCCCGAACTGGCTATCGCTTGTAACATAGTGTTGTGATCTGCAAACTTTCCCGTTCCGGTAAATAAACGCGACGAGAATTGATGATCGGCTATCGTCAACATTATTAACCTCCAGCAACGGCAGAAAAGACCGTAATATTGTCGTTCGCTTGACACAATATATGCATCCAACGGCTTCGTGGTACAACACTATCATTGACGACGATGGCAACAGACTGAGTGGGTAAATCACATAAAATCAATAATTCGGCTACATTCAAATTAGCCCGAACGATTTGTTCGACCCCATTGAGTTGCAACGTTATCTGAGAGTGGCTATCAATATGTGTCATTAGGCTGCTCCGCATGCTGAGTTAATGCCTGCTGATGACACATTTCACAGTCTGGGTCTCGAGTCATATTGGCATGCTGCCAGCGTAAATCCTTAGCATTAAAATGATGTAAAATACCGTATTGGGTAAAGGTATTACTGATATGTTGTATGCCCACCAGCGCTTGCATACTGGCAATAATACCCACAGCAGGCCCAAGCACGCCTGCTTGGGTACAATTTTGCGCCATGTCCATATCAAGTGGATATAAACAACGATAGCAACCGCATGGTGAATTTGAGCCTGGGTCTGAATATGGGTCTGAATCTGAGCCTGAACATGAAAAATCAATACAAAACACTTGTCCTTGATAACCACTGATCGCCCCACTAACCAGTGTCAATTGATGCTCAACACACATTTGGTTAATAAGCTGCCTAGCACTGACATTATCAGTGCAGTCAAACACCACGGTTTTACTCATCTGTTGCTTGGCAAGCTTATTAAAATGCTGGGCCGTGACTTTTCCCGCTAGCACATCGATGTTGATCTCAGGGTAAGCAGCACTTAGCACCTTTTTTGCAACCTTGACTTTTGCTTGGCCAATATCTGCGGCCGTGAACAACAGTTGCCTTGGTAAGTTTGATAACTCAACAACATCGTGGTCAATTAACAGCATGTGCTGAACACCTGCTGCCGCGAGGTAATGCGCCACTACATGGCCTAATCCACCAACGCCGACAATCACCACCGCGCTATTCATAATGGCAAGTTGACCCGCTTCCCCTATATTGCTCAGTAACATGGTGCGCGAGTACTGGATATAGTGCCTATCAGATAAAGTGTTCATACGCCCTCCGCAGATAAATTCACTTGCGGTAACGACCGTGTAAGCTGTAGCCATTTGTGATGCAAGGCTAGATAAGCCTTGGCGGGATCTACAGCAGTGGTCACAGCCCTGACAACCGCAGCATCACCCACCCCTGTCTTAGCAATTAACGCAAGGTTACTGAGATTGATTCCGCCAATCGCTACGGTTGGATAATGACGCGAAAATAAGCTGACATAACGAGTCAGCTTATTGACCCCTTGGGGGGCTGATGGCATTTTTTTAGTGGTGGTGGCAAAAATATGCCCGAGGGCAATATAGGATGGTGAATACTGGTGGGCTAACAAGGCTTCAAAATAACTGTGACTGGATAAGCCTAATGCAAGTCCACCATCGGCAATCGCGCTTAAATCTGCACTTGCCATGTCTTCTTGACCTAAGTGAACCCCAAAAGCACCGTGTTTAAGCGCTAATTGCCAATGGTCATTGATAAATAACTGAGCATGAAACTCGCGACCCAGTTTAATCGCAGTGATGATATTGTTTTCCAGTGGTAATCGCGGCTGACAGTCTGCATCTGGATCGAGCTTAGTGCGATATTGGATTGTCTTGCAACCTACTACTAGCAGTTGTTTTAGGATATTAAGATCATCAACAACGGGATAAATACCTAACGGTTGAAGCAAGCCTGTAAAGCCATTATGCGCCGCGCGCTTAACCGTAAAAGCTTGAGCTAGATTGCCTGATGTGATTAAGTTGATTAACGGCATAACCTCTAGATCATCGGGCCAACCCGTTCGGGCTAACACACCAGCACCTTGCCCAGGACAGAAGCCTAATGCTAAGCCTTTACTGACATAAGCTTTTGCCAATACGATAGCGTCATGCACCACCAAATCATGGGCGATAAAGCATGCAATAGCAGATGATAATGTACAACCACTGCCATGATTATTGCTCAAGGTTATCCGCGGACTGGTTAATGTAAATGATGCATTATCGTGGGCAATACTGGCGCCCTTTACGGCTTTACTCACATAAATATCTATCGCAAATTGGTGCTGCCACAGGGCATCACCTCCTTTGGCGAGTACATGGCAGTTAAAGCTATCTGATAACCACTTAGCGTTGTTGATCATCTGCTGTTGCAAAGTGCTAACGGTGTTTATTTCAATAGATGATCTATTAGATGACTCAACAGGCGGTTCAACATCTATCTCATCAGTTCGATGTTGTGCCAAAACGGAATGACGACATAAGCGGCGTAATTCATGTTGATTAGGGGTTAATAAGTCAATTAAGCCAATAAGAGGACTAAAATCGAGATCCATAGGATTAAAGCTAGCACCACTGCTGGCGACCATCACAGGATCAAGTATCACAAACGGCCTAATCTTTCGCGTCATTCGCATTTGAGTCAAACACTCCGCCAATAGGTCTACCTGAGCTTGGGATGCCAACAGTCCGATTTTAATCGCAACTGGCGGTAAGTCAGCCAGTAAACTCGCAAATTGTGCCAATAGCATAGGTTCAGAAACAGGCTCAACCAGGCTTACACTAACGGAGTTTTGCGCGGTTAAGGTGGTTATCACGCTACACCCGTGACACGATAAATCCTGCATGGTTAATAAATCAGCTTGAATACCAGCCCCACCACCACTGTCTGAACCGGCTATAGTCCAAACAATAGGTGGTGTTGGCGTTATGTATTCACTGACAAGCGTCGTTGAATTCATAGTGATTATTCAACCTCAGCCGTTAAGTCGATATCGGCTTTTACAACCGGTTTAACCTCATGATAAATCGCCGATCCAGCGGCTTTAAATTCCGCCGACTTTTGCGCCATCGCCTCAGTTTGGCTCAAGGTTTGAGTTTGATCTGAATGTTGATCTAGAGGGTGGCTTTGATAAGCGCTAGCTGAAGCAACTTCAATCTTAAGCGCTTGTGCTTGCTCAAGATTAGCGGCATATTCGCGCACTTCATGGGTGATTTTCATTGAGCAAAATTTGGGTCCACACATCGAACAAAAATGGGCCACTTTAGCTGACTCTTGCGGTAATGATTCATCGTGATAAGCCCGTGCGGTATCAGGATCAAGACCTAAGTTATATTGGTCTTCCCAGCGAAATTCAAAACGTGCTTTTGATAAGGCGTTATCTCGCACTTGAGCCCCA
Organism: Shewanella sp. S1-49-MNA-CIBAN-0167; assembly: GCF_040310145.1. Lineage (NCBI taxonomy): Bacteria > Pseudomonadati > Pseudomonadota > Gammaproteobacteria > Alteromonadales > Shewanellaceae > Shewanella > Shewanella sp. S1-49-MNA-CIBAN-0167. Next base: position 36,740 of record NZ_JBEOPO010000026.1, read on the forward strand.
GGATGTCCCTTAGCCACATCTGCCGCATGGGCAGCAATTTTATACGCGATGAGTCCTTGCTTTACATCATCTTTATTAGGTAAACCCAGGTGCTCTTTGGGGGTGACATAACACAACATTGCCACGCCGTACCAGGCCATCATGGCAGCACCAATCCCCGAGGTGAAATGATCATAACCAGGAGCAATATCGGTGGTTTGTGGGCCTAAGGTATAAAATGGCGCTTCGTCACAATGGGCTAATTGTTTTTCCATATTGACTTTAATCAGCTGCATCGGCACATGACCAGGGCCTTCAATAATCGTTTGCACGTCATATTGCCATGCAATTTTAACTAACTCACCTAGGGTTGCTAATTCTGCAAATTGGGCTTCATCATTGGCATCGGCAATAGAGCCGGGGCGCATGCCATCGCCTAATGACAACGACACATCATATTGAGCACAAATTTGGCAAATATCGCGAAAATGTTCATATAAGAAACTTTCTTTATGGTGGCTTAAACACCACTTAGCCATAATAGAACCGCCACGCGACACAATACCGGTTAAGCGTTTAGCCGTCATCGGCACATAACGCAATAACACGCCGGCGTGGATAGTAAAATAATCCACTCCCTGCTCAGCTTGTTCAATTAAGGTATCTCTAAACACTGACCAATTAAGATCTTCAGCAACCCCATTAACCTTTTCTAATGCTTGATAAATGGGGACTGTGCCAATAGGCACTGGAGAATTACGAATAAGCCATTCACGCGTTTCATGAATATAGCGCCCTGTCGATAAGTCCATTACCGTATCTGCGCCCCAACGAGTGGACCACACCAGTTTTTCAACTTCTTCTTCAATTGAAGATGTCACTGCTGAATTGCCAATATTGGCATTCACTTTAACCAAAAAGTTACGCCCAATAATCATAGGTTCAGTTTCTGGGTGATTAATATTAAGCGGAATAATCGCTCGACCTCGAGCCACTTCATCGCGAACAAATTCAGGGGTAATTAACTGGCCGATATGCGCGCCAAAAGCTTCCCCAGGTGCTTTTTGAGTCAGTACACTGTCTGTAACCTCACTGCGAGCCATGTTTTCACGAATGGCAATATACTCCATTTCTGGGGTGATAATGCCTTGGCGAGCATAGTGCATTTGGGTCACACATTTGCCTGTTTTAGCGCGTTTCGGGGCAACAAGAGCATCAAAACGTAAATGGTCTACACCATCGTCGGCGAGTCTTTGCTGCGTAAAACCAGAACTTGCTGCGGATAATTGTTCGGTGTCAGCACGTTCATCAATCCAAGCTTGGCGAATTTTAGCCAAACCTTGGCGGACGTTGATATTGGCTCGGGGATCAGAATAAGCACCGGCACAGTCGTACACCATAATAGGCGGATTAGCTTGCTTGATGGGCTCGGCATCGCTGCCACCCATCACGGTATCAGATTGATTAACTTGGCGCATAGCAACATTAATGTCCGCGCGGCTGCCGGGTAAATAGACTTTTTCAGAATTAGGGTGTTGTAACGGTTTAAGGGTATCTATAAATTGTTGAGCGTTAGCTCGAGTTTGACGACGGTTTGGATTTGACATTAGCAACCTCATTATTAAGAGTAGAGTTGCTTGTCTGGAGAGGTGTTGATAGCAGCAGTGAACAATACAAACGCTATTGTTCACGTTAATAATCATATGTAAAAAATAGTAAAATAATAACCTAACAGGATATCAAAACCGATAAATAGACCCGGGATTAAGCATCACTTATTCTGTTGTTAATACTTTATTTATCTTCCTCAATAATCATGATTATTACGCTTGTTTCCTTCGCAGGTTCTAGCCTGATCAGGTTCAACGGATCCCGAATAAACGGTCTCAGCCATAATGGCACTCCGACAAGATGTCCGCCAGTATAAGCAAGCTTGTATCAAAATAACAAGACCTTAATGTGTAAATAGTACCAATATCATCACTTATCGGCGTAGTGGATAGCCTGACTCATGTGTCATTAAAATATTAACTCATCCTATGACGCAAGTTTAAACAAAGGTGCGACAATATGCCGCATTTATTAAGTTTATTAGCAGGTTATAATTTTTTCAAATCTCATATGTACCATTAATAGCATTCATCAATGGTACATATCCTTGACCGAAAAAGGTGATCGTTTTGACAAAATCGACTGAGCAAACACTTAATGTATTAAGCAATACTCCTTGGCTTTACTCATCAATCGCATTGGCGATCAGTGTTGCCATTACGCCACAAGTGATAGCTAAGCAGTACACTGCACAAGATAGCTCTCGCATTGAACACGTCACGGTACACGGACAACAAACTGCACATAAAGACCTGTTAGGCTCAGCAGAAAATCTACTCAAAAAACAAGGCGTCGATTTTTCACAAGCCGGTGGCGTATCAGCCTTACCTATTTTAAATGGCATGATGGGCGATCGCATTAAGATACTTATTGATGGCAGCGACATTACCGCATCATGTGCCAATCACATGAATCCGCCGCTCTCCTATGTGTCTGCAAATCAAATCAGTTCTGCGCAGGTGGTCGCGGGGGTATCTCCTGTCAGTGCTGGCGGCGATAATATTGCCGGTGTGATAAAAATCAGTAGCTTAAATCCCATTTTTGCGAATAGCGATACGGTCACATGGCACAGCGGTAATGTGGCTGCAGGTTATCGCAGCGCTAGCGACGCCTTTTTAGCTGGTGTCAATGCGACCCTAGCAAGCAAAGAACTCAGTGTTAGTTATCAAGGCTCATTTGAAGATGCAAACAGCTATACCGATGGTCATGGCGATAAAGTATTAGACACGCTATACCAATCACAAAATCATGCCTTAACCGCAGCTTGGCAAGACGATAGCCAACAAATTGCCATTAAACTCACACATCAGCATATTCCTTATCAAGGTTTTGCCAACCAATATATGGACATGACTAACAATGACAGTTATGGCGCTTTAGCCCGCTATCAATTGCAACTCGATAACGAAGGTCTGTTCACGTCCCAAGTCAATTGGCACAGTGTTGAACATGAAATGGGATTTTTTACTGACGAAAAAATCGGCATGATGCCAATGGAAACCACAGGTAAAGATTACAGCTACCAACTGCATTGGCTATTACCCATAAGTTCAGACAGTACCTTGCTGATTGGGCAAGAATATTATGTTTATCAACTTGATGATACTTGGCCTGCTATTAATGGTTCTACCATGATGGGGCCCAATGATTATATCAATATTAATGACGGCAAGCGTCAACGCGCAGCTCTTTATGGTGAATGGCAGCAAACCTTAAATCGTCGTTGGTGGCTGTCGGCTGGTGTACGCTATGAATATGTGTCAACAAGCACAGGTGAAGTACAACCCTACAACACCATGAGCATGATGGGCATGACAAATGTGAATGCTACCGCAGCTAACGAGTTCAATGACCTTTATCGTAAGCGCAATGACAATATTATCGACGCTACCCTGCTTGCGCGTTATCAATTGAGTGATACCGAAGTCATTGAATTAGGCTTAGCGAGAAAGAGCCGCGCGCCTAATTTATATGAACGCTATAGCTGGGGTCAAAGCACCATGGCCACGACTATGATTGGTTGGTACGGTGATGCAAATGGCTATATTGGTAATCCTGATCTTAGCGCCGAAACGGCACATACCTTAAGTGCAGCATACAAGCTGGTACAAGACGATTTAGCTTTTAGTGCAACCGCCTGGTATAGCACCATTAAAGACTATATCGATGCCGATGTGGTAGGTCATTTTAACAAAACCACAATGGCCAATACTCGGCGTAATATTTTACAATTTGCCAATGTTGACGCCACCCTGTTTGGCGCACGTATGGATGCTGAATATCAACTAGCAGAAAACAGCAGTGGTAAGTGGCTAATGGTCGCTAATGTCAGTGCGACTCGCGGGGAAAGAAATGACAGTAACGAGCCCTTATATCAAATAAAGCCTTTGCAAACTGAGTTGGCTTTACAGCAAGAACGGGGGGATTGGCAAAATAGTGTTAGCTGGCAATGGGTTGCAAGCAAAGATCGCGTTGATAGTCAGCGTTTAGAAAACTCAACAGACTGTTACTCACGGCTTAACTTAAGCAGCAGTATTCAATGGCAAGATGTGACAATGACCATCGCAGTGAACAACCTACTCGATGACTATTATCAATTGCCGCTGGGCGGTGTCAGTGTTGCACAATACAAAGCAGACAGCAGTAACGGCTTTGAACCAATAGCCGGTGCAGGCCGCTCATTGGAGCTCAATGTTAGTTTCGCATTCTAATTGACACCAGAGGCGTGCTAAAAAAATCAAGTTTACGTTTGGTTAAGTCGTGGCATCCTCATACGTTAGTAACACTTTTTTGAAGCATTACCAATCTGCCACTGATTTTTAAATGAATGACCCCGCAGAGCCCTTAGTGACAGACCGCGGCCCATTAATAATGAAGCGAAAAAACCACGAATGGAATTCACTAATGGAATTCACTCATGGAATTAGGGCCAAACAATATAAATCACATTGTGGGCCCAACTGAGCTACTGCTGCTGTTGGTGTTAAAGCAAAAACGTCTATCGTGATGTAGAGATTTTAGTCTTATTTTGACGGAGCTTATGGGACTACACATTTGTCTTCGATACTTGTGATAGACCGACTATCTCTAATAAAGCGTCCTAACCTTTCACGGAGTGCTAGATAGACACAAAACATATTGTCCATTGTCAGCCGCTAATATTTGGTAAAACAATACTCGAGTTGGCGGCTTAGGTTTTATCGTCTGGGATACTCAAATCAATATCATCTAAGTCGACGCTTTGAAGAATACTGTCTTTGGGCTTATCTTCATCGACTCGATTTTTGTTTAACCTTTGTTCTGCCGCTGCCATCGCCTTTGCCAATGTCTGCTTTTTACGCCACACCACCAAACCAACAACGCCGACTAAAAAGAGTACCCCGTTAATGGTAATAATCCAAAACATGGCATTATCCTTGGCCACTTGTTCTTCAATGGCAGCCTGAATGGCCGCTTTTTCAGCCAGCGCTTGGGCTGTTGGCGCAGGCGCAGCCGGTTCGATTAAATTGAAAAACATTTCTGGTAAATTAAGGACGATTTCACGGCCATCGACTGTTGTCGACACCACATAACCTTTAACCCGATAACTACCAAACTTGGTCACTTTAGGTAGATATAAAATTTGATCTGGACTGGTCACGGTTTGCAATGTGATCGGCAGTTTTAACCCGGCAGGCCCCACTAATTCAAACTCAAAATGAGTTTGTGCTAACAAAACAACAGATTCATCAACCGATAATTGTATTTGCCATATGTCTTTTAATGGGTCGCTATTGGGCTCCATTTTAACGTTTATCGGTTGTGGCGAAAGCTCAAAAGGCATCACATATTCGCGTTCGAACACATCATTTCGTGCAGTGACATTGAGCACATAATGGCCGGTGGGTTGTTGTAAATTAGGGTTACCGGTAAATATACCATCGTCTGGCACTTCATCTAACTTTTCACCATTGTCTTGATACGCGCCAACAATAATGGTTCCTGTTGCAAAATTATTATCGCTAGCAAGGCGCTCACTGGTAAAACGAGCCGTCCACTCAACCATGTAATCTAAACCCGGCATTCTCATGGTTAACTTATCACCCAAGAGTCTAGCGGTCACTTTCAGCCTTTCCCCTTGATATAGGGGTTGTGGCAAGGGTTGTACCTCAATGTCCAACTTAGAGATTTTTTTGATGGTCGAGCCTTGGACCACATTACCGAGTAACTGCCAAGGCCCTGGCATCGGCTTTTCGATATAAATCATATCGGCAGCAAGACCATCCACCCATTTTACGGTCTGGGGATGACGATTTGAATACCATTTACTGCCATCAGGTAAAATCACCACCACAGGAGCAGAACCATAGGTGCGTTGAATCACCAAGGTTAGATTATCAACCATATGATCGATTCGAAAACGATTTTTAAGTTCTGCAGCTTGGGATGCTATGACCATTGAAGCTTGGGCATAAGGTTGCCAAGCCATGATGAGACCAAGCGAAAATAAACAAGCAATTGCAAGATAACCGGTGCGAGTGGCAATCATATAAGGTTGGTTTACCCTCTCCAGAGACATTTACCTGACTTCGCAATGAGATCAAGTCGTTGTTCATGTAATAGTATTTCATCGGCAGACGCACCGACGACTTTAAGATTAAACGCAACTGGATCGATTTTTTTTATTCCGCCAGCTTCATAGCCTGCTTTTTCATTAGACAAATTAAACTTAATTTGTCCACCCGTCATGATTAAGTAAACATCAGCAAGAATTTCTGCATCGAGTAACGCGCCGTGGTACGTACGGCGACCGTTATCGATACCATAACGTCGACACAGTGCATCTAGATTGTTTTTTTGGCCTGGATGTAAACGTTTCGCAATCGCCAAACTGTCTAAAATACTGCAAATATCTTTGGTTTTCGGCCCGATAGGATTGAGTTTCGAAAACTCATGATCCATAAAGCTCACGTCGAAGCTGGCGTTATGAGCCACAATTTCAGCGCCATCGATAAAATCGATGAAATCTTTCGCTATTTGGTGAAACCGCGGTTCGTTAGCAACACGATCATTGCTAATACCGTGAACTTGAATAGCTTCCTCATCAATCGCTTGACCAGGATTAATATATTGGTGATACGTTCGACCCGTTAAGCGACGATTAATCACTTCAACACAACCAATTTCGATAATTCGGTGACCAATATGTATTGGCCCACCAGCTTGGTTCATACCGGTTGTTTCGGTATCGAGAATGACTTGACGACTAGCACTGGAAATTATGTTCATATTTTTTACTCATTCAGCCCTCGCCTTGGTATAAATTGAGTATACTGGCGCGAATATTTCGCTATGGTAACAATTTGATGGCCGAACTCAAACAGCTGAATATCTTTACTGATGGCTCTTGCTTAGGAAATCCCGGACCTGGCGGTTATGGCGTGGTAATGAAATATAAACATCAACACCATGAAATAGCCGATGGGTTCTCATTAACGACCAATAACCGCATGGAGCTTTTAGCCCCGATTATTGCCTTAGAAGCTTTATATGAACCATGTAATATTATTTTAACCAGTGATAGCCAGTACATGCGTCAAGGCATTATGACTTGGATCCATAGTTGGAAGAAAAAGGGTTGGATAACCTCAACCAAACAACCGGTCAAAAATGTCGATTTATGGAAGCGTTTAGATGCGGCCAGTCAATTACACAAAATTGACTGGCACTGGGTAAAAGGCCATGCAGGCCATATTGAAAACGAGCGTTGTGACGTATTGGCTCGAAAAGCCGCCGAAGCTAAGCCTCAACAAGCCGATACGGGTTATAAGCCAGAGTAATGGCTTAACTATGATTTATGTATTGCTAATATTTTGTCGGTTTTAACAATGGTTTTTTAATACGTTGGGTATGAGTTAATCCAGTGCGGCCTGCTGTTGGTGCGGTTGACCAATTAGGTGCTTTTAGCTTTGATTTATCTTTTATTGGCGTAAGCGGTGTGGTCATTTTTCGAGCCACGATTAAATAGACACTGCCGGTACTGGGCAACCAATTAGCAATACTTTTTTGCCACCATGGTGTTTGTTGAGGTTTGTTGGCTTGATAAGGCATATTGACACCGCTTTGCCCTAATAACGAATGGTACATTAAGCGTTCATCCGCTAAAACTTGATAACCCAGTAATCCGAGCCAATCTTTAACTCTTGATGGCATAAAAAATTGCCCATTCCAAGGTAATTGAGTTTGATATTTTGGCAGGATTTTGCCGATAAAAGCTGGACTGATAGGATTAAACCCAACAATAAAAATATAACCACTGCTAATGAGCACCCGATCGAATTCACGTAAAATTTGATAGGGATCCGATTCAAATTCCAGTAAAAAACAACTTAGCACAGCATCAATGGCACTTTGCTGTACCGGTAAATGATGAGGATCGGCCTGAATACTGGCATCCGCACCGTCATAAACACTAAAGTGTCGTGCAATATTGCAATGTAGACTGTTTAGCTGGCTGCTTAACGCCCCTGCTTTAAGTAAATGATAGCCAAATATGCGCGGCCACCAAGGTGCTAATTTAGCTTCTATCTCGGCTTGTAACAATTCACCAAAAGGTAAGTCTTGCCAAATATGGGGTTTTAACATGGAGCCCGCCAACTTTAAAAATGTCAGATTTACTGAGTCAACTCTACCATAGCTTATTTAATTTTCAGCTACCGATCATTAATACTGTCTAACATGGCATAAATTAACACTATACCAACATGATTAACGTTGTTATCACTCAGAGTCAATCAAGCTTTTTAGTTCACTCATGGTTGAAATAATAGTGACGCCTTTATCAAACAAGACAACAAGGAAGCGGTTACCTAGGATAACGGTGCCTTCAATCCAGTGATGTCGTGACATCACACTAAATGGCCGAAGTGTTACCCGATAACCCATGAATTTGGTATTGTCTCACGATATCCGTTACCCTAACTGATAGTCAATCATCACTTGAGTAAGATCATGCTTAACGTTCATACTATTACTGCATTTAACGATAATTATATTTGGTTAATTCATCAAGAAAACAGTCGCTATGCTTACGTCGTTGACCCTGGCTGTGGTCAAAGTGTTATTGATTATATCTCAACAACAGATCTTAAATTAGTCGGAATTTTAATCACTCATCATCATGCTGATCATACCGGCGGTATTGAAATGTTACAGCAACATTTCAAGCATGCGCTTAATGTATATGGTCCTGATAATGAAAAAATTGCAGCGTTAACTCATCCTCTTAACGTTGGATCACAATCCACTCTCAATGTTCCCCATCTCGATCCAATAACCATAATGGCGGTTCCGGGACATACCTTAGGACATATTGCTTATTATCTACAGGAAAGCCTGTTTTGTGGTGATACTTTATTTAGCGCGGGCTGCGGACGTTTATTTGAGGGAACCGCGGAACAAATGCTTAAATCACTTTCAATGCTTGCACAGCTGCCCGATAGCACCAAAGTGTATTGTGCCCATGAATATACCGAGGCAAACCTTAAATTTGCGCTACATGTCACACCAAATAATCAGCAATTAATTGATTATGCAGACAAGGTCAAACGATTAAGAGCACAAAAAAAACCTACTATTCCGAGCTCAATAGGCACAGAAAAAGCCATCAATCCTTTTTTACGTTGCCACCTACATGAGACTCAGAACGCAATTGCGGCCCAACTAAAAGAAAAAGAAATAGATACTATTCAAACATTTACACAAATTAGATTATGGAAAAACAACTTTTAGATCAACATGAAAACAGTTTAATAAGACAAGTTAAAATAATTAATCTACAATGCGAAATTGAATTAGCATGACCAAAAAAGTCTTGAAGGCATTTGGTATGTTCCATTTTAATGCCTGAAAACTTGAGGAAGTGTATCTTCAAATGAAAGCTAACTTATTTATTATAGCTGGCAGTATGCTGGCTGTAGCAGGGTGCCAAACACTCTACACTTCAGAGCCAAGTTCTGATAGTACAACCCAGACGGTTACATCTAACGCTAAAAGTAAAAAATCGGCGACGGTATCCCTTGATCAAATTGAAGAACAAGTTGCTGAAGTTAACAACTTATGGTTCAGGATCAGCAATCAAATGCGTTTCCCTATTGTCGAGAATACATTGGTGGATCATTACCGCCAATGGTACATCGATAATCCGCGGCATTTGGAGATTGTGACCCAACGTGCTAAGCCATATCTGTATTACATCGTTGAACAGCTTGAACAACGCAATTTACCCTTAGAGCTCGCATTATTACCGATTATTGAAAGTGGATTTGACCCACTAGCCTACTCTCCAAGTCACGCATCAGGTCTATGGCAATTAACCTCACCGACCGCGATTTCTTTTGGAGTGAAAACCAATTGGTGGTCCGACGGACGCCGTGATATAGCCTCGTCCACAAAAGCGGCTTTAGATTTAATGGAATACCTCTACGCCAAAATGGATCACAATTGGTTATATACCATTGCCGCTTATAATTCTGGTGAAGGCCGAATATTCAATGCAATAAAACATAATCAAGCTCGCGGAAAATCTACCGATTTCTGGTCATTATCTGTTCCACGAGAAACCGCTCACTATGTGCCTCAATTATTAGCATTGGCAGATGTGATTAAACATGCTGACAAATACGGTATCAATTTAATTGCTATCGATAATTCGCCACAAATAGAAGTGGTCAATATTGAAAGCCAATTAGACATTAACTTAGCGGCAGATCTCGCTCAAATAGACATCAATGATTTAAAAGCGATTAATCCGGGTTTAAAGCGCTGGGCAACGGCACCACAAGGGCCACATCAATTGATTGTGCCTAGTGATAAAGCGGCAACCTTTAAACGAGCATTAGCCACTATTGAACCAAACTCTCGCATTAACTGGGTTCGTTATAAAATTAAGTCTGGTGACAGTATCAGCGAAATCGCCGATCAATTTGAGACGACTGCAACGTTAATAAGAAGCAGTAATGGCATTAAAGGCAATAATATTATTGCCGGTAGGTTTTTAATTATTCCTGTTGCAGCAAAAGATCCCGATTTAGCGACGATGATCGCGGACCAAGTGCTGGCTCGCCGAACTGTGGTTAAATCTAGCCCAAATAAACAAGTTTATACCGTTAAGTCTGGTGATTCGTTATGGAAAATTGCACAGTCACAACAAGTGAACGTGGCACAATTAGTTAAATGGAATAATCTTAAGAAAAAATCGACATTAACCATAGGTAAATCGTTAGTTATTTTTCCTAATGAAGTCGCCAATAGCAACGCTAGCAATGAGAAAACCGTTAACTATCGAGTCAAATCAGGTGATTCATTATCGCGTATTGCCCTTAAATACAAGGTTACCGTTGCTGAATTAATCGAATGGAACAGTTTACAAAGCAGTTCCTTGATCCAACCTGGACAAATATTAAAACTGATCATGACCAATAGCTAGTCACTGTAGCGAATGGGTGATTGTGGTGATCTTAGCTTGAAAATTTGACACAGTGCTGATTTCAAGCCTCACATAAAAAAACGGACAAGTGATAACCTGTCCGTTTTTTTTATGCAGTAAAATGTGGGCAGATAAATGCTAATCTGTTCATCGTGCTCAATGACGTTTTGATGCTTTATCTGCACTGTCATTACCGCGACTTAAGTACATCTTGCTTACCAAGATAACCAATTGTATATCATAAGCGCTAGTCGCCTTCACAAGGCTGTAGTCGTAAAGAAGACCTACAGCCACTAGTATCCAAAGACGATCAATTAAATGCCAAGCTTTTTAAACAATCCTTCTTTTAGCTTTTCTTTGGCTTTGTCGGCCTCATCTTTAAATTGGCCTTCTAATAACGCTTTGGTATCAATACCAAACTTAGGATCTTGGAATGTGCCTTTAATGGTTAATGGAATATCAACACCTTTGAGTGATTCATCAACAGCATCACCTTGACCCGATAAGGAACCCACCACACTGGTGGTTAACGTGTAATCCAAGGCTTCAGTAGCAATGTTTGCCGTACCATTACCTTTTAAACGTATTAACGGTGAAGCCATCGTTAAGTCAGGGTTGTTAACGACAGCGTCTTTAAGCGTAAAGCTGCCGGTTAAACTGGTAAAATCGGTTTTTAAGGCTTCTTTTTTATCTGCCGATAAATCACCTTTTAATTTTTGCTGTGCACTGCGGATCATCTGCGGAATATTAACCCCATAGAGCGCGCCATCTGCCACTTCAAACTTACCCACGGCTTCGAGATTTTTTTTCATATTATCGGGGATCAAACTAGCGCCACTGCCGTTAACTTCAAAGCTCGCTGTACCAGAAATCAAATCCACTTCTGCCGCATCCGTTAATAATGGAAGAATTTGCACGCCAGTCAATTTTTTATCAAACTGATACGTCGGCACCGCTTTACGAGCGTCTAACTTAGCGCTAAGCGCTAGTTTACCTTCATATAAATTGGCAGTGAGCGACGATAAGGTTAATACACCTTTATTAATAGCCAGTTTCATTTGCCAATTTTGCGTCAGCATATTACTGACTTTTATTGATTTAGCGGTCAAATTTAAGATTAAATCCATACTCTTTAATGCTGATAAATCAGGTTCTTGGCTCGGCGCAGTGTCGGTTTTCTCCCCTGGCTTGTCGGCCTGGTCTTCTTGCTGTGGCAGTAGTGCATCCACATCAATATCACCAACGTCTAGATTCATCGCAATTTTCGGAATGCTAGTGCCATAGTTGACCTTAACATCACCGGTTGCGGCTAAGTCCATAGCTGATATTTTGGTCAATTGCAGCGCTATGGTTTTGGCATCTAATGCCAGCGTCATTTGTGTAGTGAGCTCTGCGGTAACCGCTTTTCCCGGTAAGCTGTCGCCTTGGGCTTTGTGTACCATAGCAAAATCATTAATAGTGACATTCTTTAATGCTTGGTCGACTTTAACTTTACCCTGGCCAGATGATGTTAACTGCATATCAGGAAGCGTCGCAGAAAACTCGTAAGCAAAATCAGCGAATTGACCTAGGCTGAATTGACCTAAGGTAAAGCTTTTTAAACTGAAGGTCTGGGTGGTATTGCTGGCCATATCAATGAGATTAATATTGGTATTGGTCAGTTCAATGCCGCCAATGTCCAACGTCTGCAACAATTTTGCTTTTGTGTCGCTACTTGCTGTCGCTTTTGGCTTGTCTGCAGTGGTTTTTGCCGCCAATCCATCAAAACTGGTTCTGCCGTCTTTTTGAGTCACTAAATGTAGTGTTAATCCGTCTAGCTTTAATAAATCAATTTCAATCTGTTGGCTAAACAATGGCATCAGTGCCACACTGGCCACTGCCTCATTAACATCAAGCATTGATGCAGGCGTAAACCCATCTGGATTAGATAACGAAATACCCCCGAGCTTTATTCCTAAAGAGGGAAACACACTCCAACTTAAGTCTTGGGTGATTTGTAAGTCGCGGCCAGTTTGTTTCTTTACGGCATCGACAATTTGCGGTTTAACATTATTTAAATCGAAAAACATTGTCAGATAGACTGTCACACCTACCACTAAGGTTAGCACTATCGCTAAAAACCACTTTATTACTTTCATTTTGCTCTTCCTTGTCTGTCGCTATTTTAAGCTAAAATAGTTAAATCCAATGCCTGTCTACTGACAGCAACACCATTTAAATCAGCGTAGATCATCATTCCAGGAAAAATACTGACACCCGCAATCTCAATTTTTACATTGACTTCACCTACGTCTTTTTTATCCGTTTTAATTGGATTAGTGCCTAAAGCTTGCACGCCAATTTGCATGGTGTTGATGGTTCCAGCGTCACGAATACAACCATTAATAATGATACCTTCCCAGCCATTCTTACATGCATTTAGAGCGATCATGTCACCAAGTAGCGCACGTCTGGTTGAACCACCACCGTCAACAACCAATACTTTTCCTTGCCCATTTTTAGCTAATTCAGATTTTACCTTGGAATTGTCTTCAAAGCATTTTACGGTCACCACTTCACCATAAAATATAGGCTTGGCACCAAAGGATTGCCATGGATTAGACAATAATATTAATTGTTCAGGGTAATGATCGAATAAGTTCGGTAATAGATCTAACATAAGTCCTCCTTGAAAATCTGAATCTTAGATTACTAATTATTAGGCAATTCAACAAGTTTTGTTAACGATACATTATTATACTCAAAAAAGTACTGTTAACTTAGTCTATGAACCTATCCACAAACTAAGTTAAAGAGTGACTTATTCGATAAAAATGCATATAATTTGCAAAAATAACGTAAAAAATCATACTTATGAGTGAAGATTTAAATTTACAACAAATGATGGATGCGTTTGATGAGTTAGACTTCGAACAACGCACCACAACAAACCTTGGAAATGCGCGTAATAAACAGCAAATGACGGCGTATATTGATTCGTTGGACTTTAGTTTGCGCCGCTTATTAATCTTGCAAGATACGGTAAATTCTATTGTTGAACAAAAACAAATAGGCTTACTTAAACAAGAGCATATTCAAACTTATAAAACTAAAATCATTAATCTTTCACGCAAATACAATATCTCGTATCAAGATGTCATCAATATTATGGTGCAATTATCACGTTAATATTGATGAACTAACTGTGTCAATTTCGTTATAGAATATCACCATATCAATCGGGCTAATTGAATCAATCAGCCCGATGAGCAAGCTGTTATTTTACCTTAAATTGATCCACAAGCTCATGCAACTCAATCGCACCTTGTTCAATATCCATACTGCCATTATTAATGAGCTCATTTTGAGTTCTATTTTCTAATGACATGTCATTAATACGGGTAATATTCATATTGAGCTCTGCTATAACCGTACTTTGCTCTTCTGTCGCAGCAGCGATTTGAACATTCATTTGCGATATTTGCTCAATTGAAGACTTAATATTATCAAGCGCACCAACAACTTGCTGAGCTTCATTGACCGTTTCGGATGATTTTATTTTGGCTCTGGCAACAGAGGCATTAACACTGTTAATGGCACTTCTGATTGCGTCAATGATAAGATTAATTTCACTTGTTGAAGCTTGGGTTCGGCTAGCAAGAGTACGAACTTCATCTGCAACAACCGCAAAACCCCGACCCGCCTCGCCGGCTCTAGCCGCTTCGATAGCGGCATTCAAAGCGAGTAAATTAGTTTGATCGGCAATGCCCACAATCACATCAAGAATTTGCCCAATTCGACCGGAACTCACTTGTAAGCCTTTTGCAACATCTTCTGTTGTCGCCAACTCATTGGATAGTTCTGAAATTTTTTGCATCGCGTTATCAACCACGGTAGCAGATTTATCTGCTTCAGTGTCAGCATGATGGGTGCTGTCTGCGGCTAATTGTGCATTAGAAGCCACTTCAGATGCGGTCATTGACATTTGATTAATGGCGGTCGCAACATTTGCCGTTTCGGCTTGTACATTGGTCGAAATTTGATTGGCTTGTTGTGCAATGATTGACATGTTTTTGGCTAAACGGCTTGATTCATCAACCGACTGACTCACCGATACAATAACGTTCTGGATTTTATTAATAAATACGTTGAAATGATGCGCAATATGTTTGAGTTCATCATTTCCCTCTTCAGATAAACGTAAGGTCAAATCCCCTTCACCTTTAGCAATATTTTTAAACGCGTTGATGGTTTCCATCATAGGTACAGAGATACTTCGAATAATAAAAAACAGTAGCAAAATGACTGGTAACCAAACTAACGTGAGTAATATTAAGTATTGGGTAATAAAATGGTTTTTGTCGGCTTGAATATCATCAACATAAATACCTGTACCGATGATCCAGCCCCAAGGTCTAAAACGCTTGACCACGGACATTTTCGGGCTAGCTTGCTCTTGCTGTGGTTTGTTCCACATGTAATCCACCCGGGCAAAATCCTGTTGCTCTGTCCGTTGGATCATCTGTGCGAACAGTTTTACACCGTTTGGGTCTTTCATTGATAACACGTTGGTATCGACAAGTTTCTTGGCAAAAGGATGTTGGATCATTACCCCTTGAGTATCAATGCTGAAATAATATTCATTGCCCGAATATCTCAACTTATCGATTGCCGCCAAGGCCATGACTTTAGCCTCATCTTCAGTGATGATCCCAGACTGCGCATCTTGATAATATTTGTCTGCTATGGTGGTAGCGACGTCAACCAAAGCATTCAGTTTGGCTTCTTTTTCGTTAATTAACACGTTTTCAACTCGGGTTAATGAAAACCAAAAAACCACAATCGTGGCAATAATAGCTAATGCCAACATCCCCAGTAAACGGTTAGCAATGGTCGTTTTGCGAAAAAACATATTGGTTGGGTTCATATAGGCACCATTTGATTATTATTATTAGGCTGGTTTGATATTAGAATTGGAATTTATGTTGGTTCAGGCTAGGCAACAATAGTAGAAGCCTAAAGTGTACTCAGTCGGTTAATTGTTGTTTACAAGGCAATTATCAATATTTATATAAAAATAAATATAATAATCAGTTATTTAATTTTTTATCATCTAAGGGTTACCGTATTCTCCTTGCCCGTTTTCGGGCATGATACCGTGCCGCAGTGGCGGGTTCAATTAGCCGATAGTCGACTATATCACTACTGTGTCGTGACGCTAACCCAACAGATCTAGTGACCTTAACATCAGCAATCGGCCAATCGAGTTGATAACGGTCATTCAACAAAGCATTGGCAATTTCACACCTTGTCACTCAGTCACCTTCTGCTACAGTCTTATAAATGATTCACCACCACATCGATACTATGACATTGATACTATGACATCGGCGGTCAATCAACACACAAAAAGGATCAGAAAGGAGCTTTTATGGGCTAAAAGGAAATTAACAGTTCGAGTCACATCAATGGCAAAATCCACTTCCCCATTGGTTAACTGTCGCGCTATATCTGTTATCACAAGCCGCCTTAACCTCCCCCATTCCTTTTATGTCGAACTATAACGTCTCAAAAGCCGCGGTGGTGCCGCAGTCAGAAACATTGCACTTAGAGCTTTGCGATGACAATATCAATGTATGCAGATTATGCCCTGTTTTTTTAAAACGAATATTGGCAGTAGTTTACGTACCCAATTACCCCCATGGAAAATCATGGACAAGCGCTTTGATAAGTCACAGATTAATGCATCGCAAGTGACTGACATAACCTTTAAAGGCGAAAACAATAAGCCGTTTTGGTTACTGACACAATCACAAGGTAATGACCTAAAGGCTTAAAAGTCGATAAACAACAAACCACAACGATGTGCACCAATGTGAATGTTTGATCGAATTGCACAACGTTGACATTGAGGCCGCTGGTCTTAATCACATAGGAAAAGGCGAAGGGTACACCCTGCGCCAAATTGATGGTTGGAGCCAGCACTATGCTCAAGCTAAAACATGGAATGCACCCTCAGGAAACGTGTTATGGCTTGGTTACAACAGCATAAACCCGCACAAACAACCATTTGTTTAACCCACAATGATTTTCGGTTTGATAACGTAGTGTTAGACCCCGATAACATAGGCAAGGTGAAAGGAATATTAGACTGGGAGCTTGCCACGCTCGGCAATCCGTTGATGGATTTAGGCAACACCCTAGCCTATTGGGTTGAAGCGGATGATGATTTTTTAGCGCAGATGACCCGCCGCCAACCGACACATCTTGACGGCATGCTAACGCGTCAACAAGTGGTTGCATATTATTGCGATAAAATGGATATCATCATTGATGATTTCCGCTTTTATGCAGTGTTTGGTTTGTTCCGTTTAGCGGGTATTGTGCAACAAATTTATTATCGCTACCTCCACAAGCAAACTCGTAATCCGGCGTTTAAACCGTTTTGGATTTTGTCTCATTATTTAATGTGGCGTTGCAAACGTGCAATGAAACAAAAAGGATAACCATGGCGAACATTTATTTAATCCGTCACGGCCAAGCCAGTTTTGGCGCCCATAATTACGACAACTTGTCGAACTTAGGACGTACCCAAGCTAGGCTCTTGGCCGAACATTTTAATCAACGCACTATTCGCCCAAATCGTGTTATTTGTGGCAACATGACCCGCCATCAACAAACTCGTGATGCGTGCTTAGCCACCTTATCACCCCCCTTTTTACACGACCCATTACAGATCAGTGCAAAGTGGAATGAGTTTAATCATGAAAACGTGATTGCAGTCTATCGCCCAGAATTAGCCAAACCAGAAGCCATGAAGCAGTATCTTCACCAGCAAGCTTCACCTACGAGAGCATTTGTTGAGTTATTTAGCCAAGCCATTTTACAATGGCAACAAGCACCTAATGCTCATGATTACAGCGAATCTTGGCAGCACTTTAGCCAGAGAGTGGCCAGTGGCTTACAACAACTCACCACTCAGACAGAACAAGATGACACGGTATTTGTGTTCACCTCTGGCGGCGTAATAAGTACTGCTATTATGCAGGTTTTATCAATACCAGAAATCCAGTTCTTTAATATCAATAAACAATTAGTTAATTGCAGCGTGACTCAATTACAGCTAAAACAACAACGATTAAGCTTAATCACTATGAATGAGCATAGTTTTTTTGGTGGTGAACAGCGACATTTACACAGTTTGATTTAATAATTAAATCACCTAGAGTTTTATTTACCCAGAGCCATAAAGATTAAAGACAATCATTAACGACAATCACTATATAAATAACTATTATAAAATAAAAAGAGCAGATGATGAAACGGACAAATATATTGATAACAGGGGCGAGTTCGGGTTTAGGGCGCGGCATGGCAATTGAATTTGCCAAGCAAGACTATAATTTAGCCTTGTGCGCCAGACGAATGGACCACCTTGAACAATTAAAACAAGAACTATTGGCCATTAACCCTAATATCAAGGTGTTAATTAAGTCCCTTGATGTGAACAACCACCCACAAGTCTTTGAGGTGTTTAGTCAGTTTAAACAAGAGTTAGGACAACTGGACCGTGTTATCGTTAATGCAGGTATGGGCAAAGGGGCTTCAATTGGGACGGGTTTTTTTGAAGCCAACTTACAAACTGCGCAAACCAACTTTATTGCCGCTATTGCCCAATGTGAAGCCGCAATGGCTATATTCCGTGAACAAAATAATGGCCACCTAGTGACCATGTCATCCATCAGTGCAGTACGTGGTTTTAGACGTGCCATGACCGTTTACGCCGCCACCAAAGCAGCCTTAACCTCATTGTCTGAAGGTATGCGCATTGATGTTATGGATACCCCAATAAAAGTCACTTGTGTTCATCCCGGTTTCATTCGCAGTGAAATTAACCAGAAAGTGAAGACAGTCCCCTTTATTGTCGACACTGAGACGGGTTGTAAAGCCTTGGTAAAGGCCATCCAAAAAGAAAAGGCTAATGCCTATGTGCCAAGTTATCCGTGGGCAATGTTACATTGGCTGCTGCGTATTGCTCCGATCAGCATGATCCGTAAAATGAGCTGAGTTTAGCCAAAAATCGCAGCATCGTGATAACAAGCCCAGATGATGCTGCAAAGATTCAATAATTTTCCGAAATCATTAATCAGCACAATGTTAACCCAGTAAAAATGTGAATTAGGTCGCGGATGCGGATCATCATGCTATAACTAGCTTATATATTCATCTGACACTCTCAGTATAATGGCATTATTTTAGCCACTACCAAAAGGCTTATTACACAGCATTAATCCAACACTATTTAGTCAACAAGGCGTAAAAAAACCAGTAAATTGTTTTGGTAGTCTACCGATACGCAAGCTCACTGAGTAATAGATGACAGATATAACATCGAATTTAGTATTGGTCATACAAAAACACTCTGATTTAATAACCAATAAATCAGTCTGCTATCAAATGATGATCCTAAATCCGCCACAATTGATTATCAATAGAGCGAGACTAAAATTTGATGCTGAATAGAATATATTGGCGGCAGTTTATGTTATTCATAATAGGCGGGTGTAATTAACGTGCCTATTAGTATTCATCCCATAATGGATCAAGATTAATGAAGGGAGTGCAAAGGGCACTATCAGCTCAAGCAACAAGAGCTCATTTTAGATACAATTAAATCTGGCCTAAGTTGCAGAATGTTAGGGCATTACATGTTGGACAAACACATCAATGAACGTGGATTGATGCAACTATTGCAAGGCTATCAAATTAAGTGATTATGATGGCGCTGGTAATGCTATCAATCCAAATAGAAACACAACATCACTATTGAATATATTTGTTGAGACAACAAAAATGAGACTAGGCGAAGAGCCTGTTTGGGAAAGTAATGTAGAGCATGTTGCCATTGAAAATGGTAATTAGCGGTAATAAATCAAACCAATAAACTTAACTATGCTGCGACAACTTGTTTAGCTTTACGCAGTGGATGTAAACGATTATGCATCACTTTTATAGTATCAAATTGCACTAATGATTTATTTTCTGATAACTGACAGTATTGCGATAAAATCATCACGGTTGCAGCTTGTAAGCCATTTTCAACCACTAATCCTAATACTTTAGAGTAGCCACAATTAAGTTGAAATAACTTACCCACATCGCAATAAACACATTCATCACTCACGTCAAAAAACCAAGACTTTGGCATTTGCGATTGTAATAAAAAATGGGCGGCGGTGGCATTTAGTGCGGTTTGTACAATACCTGCATCAGAGATATGTAAAACCTTAGGTAAGGTTTCGAGCATGTTAATATAAAATTTTGCGTGTTCAAGGGTAAATTCCTTAGCCGTTAGTGCATCAGGAATTAATAATTTTGTTTTATATGGGGTTAAGAACTCCATCTCGGAACCTAATGAAATACTTAATTGGTTTAAGCTTTCATTGTATTCCCAATGCCAGTCCTTATTTGGCATTAATAACATGACTATTTACACCTAAATGTTAAACACATATTTATAATAGATTATATTTCACGCAATATCAAAATTTAAATAAAAAATATAACATAAATTTCATAGTGTTAGCGCGATCGAACGATCTAAAATTCGATCGCGGCATGATTTTTGATCAATAACCTAGTGTTTTAGATGCTATTTTGTACAGTAAGCCCTAGCGATCTGATCAATCAGTTTAGGTCCTTGATAAATAAAACCCGTGTATATCTGCACCATGGCTGAACCCGCGTCAAATTTGGCTAAGGCATCTGCCGCACTATTGATCCCACCCACACCAATGATCGGGATCTTATCTTGTAAATAGATCGATAATTGCTTGATCACTTGAGTTGATAAGTCAGCCAAAGGTTTACCACTCAATCCGCCTGTTTCTTGTGCATTTTTTAAACCGGTAACATTATCTCGGCTTAATGTGGTGTTGGTCGCAATGACACCATCAAACTGATGACTCAACAGTGAATCGGCAATCGCTTTAATTTCGTCTGAGGTCAAGTCAGGAGCAATCTTTAACGCCACAGGTACATATTTACCATGTTTAGCGGCTAACTCAGTTTGTTTGGCTTTAATTGAACTTAATAAGTCATCAAGTAACTCACCGTATTGCATTGAACGTAAACCTGGGGTGTTAGGAGAAGAAATATTAACGGCAATATAACTGGCATATTGATAAACCTTTTCCATGCAGATCAGGTAGTCATCTTTACCCTGTTCTACTGGTGTATCTTTGTTTTTACCTATATTCACACCAACCATAATGTCAGATTTCTTAGCCATCATATTACGAACCAGATTGTCGACACCTTTATTATTAAAGCCCATACGATTAATAATCCCTTTGGCAGGTTTTAATCGAAACAAACGTGGTTGATCATTACCCGCTTGCGGACGTGGCGTTACCGTCCCGACTTCAATATGACCAAAGCCCATAGCATGAAAAGCATCAATTGACTCGCCATCTTTATCCATACCTGCAGCTAAACCAATAGGGTTAGGAAAAGTGAGCCCCATACAGGTTACTGGAGCAGATTTAACCTGTTGACGATAAAAACAATTTAACGGATTGTTTCCGGTAATTTTCAAACTGCCAATCGCTAGATTATGAGCTAACTCAGGGTCCATCTGAAACATTACTTTTTGTGCAAGTTTGTAAAACATGTTTTCTCCTAGACCTAAAAAAAACCCCAGCAATCGCCAGGGTTTATTCACATTATAAAAACTACTTCTGACTTTCGCAATGCAAAATCAGTAAGTTCAGTTCTCGTAAGGCGACTGAGAACTTCGCAAATTCATGGGTTTGAGAAACCTTAAAATCCGCTAGCATGTGATACCATCTTTCGAGCAAAGACTTATTTTGTTCAATCCACTGATTAATCACACTATCTGCATCACAAGTATCACTACAAGTCCGTAATACTGCAGAGCTTAAAGCACGTTGCTGCCAATCAAGTTCTTCTCTGAATGCCGCACGGGCAAGTGCTTGCCAATGGTTAGCAACAGGTTGGGCACTGATTTGTTCTAAGAACCAATGTAACTCAACTTTAGCACCGAGTTTGAAGTAAGTTTCTGATACCAGTTCAACTGACTTATTCTCAATTTGAGCAATTTGTGCAATGTCTAACGCAGAGAATAATGTACTCATTTTCACCGCAACTTCTGCGACGGCTTGAGGAACATTTTCGTTGGTCAGCGCATTAATCTCGGCAGACATAACGTTCACTTCAGCCGCTATCATATATTGATCGACATTGGCTTTAAGCTGTTCAAACACGGGCTTAAAGAACGCAACGGTTTGATCAATATTATGAGCGCGATTACGATGACGGATAAACCAACGACACGCACGGCGCATATTACGACGTAACTGATGTAACATTTCACCCTGCACTACTGCAGGTATTACGCCATTCAAATCACTAATTGAAGCGGTTAACTCGTCAAGGCCAAAGATTTCTCGAGCCATAGTATAACAAATTGCCGCTTCAGCAACTGTTGCACCGGTCTCATCTTGCATACGTTGTACAAAATTAAAGCCCATGTCATTAACCAATTCATTGGCTAAAGATGTTGCAATAATTTCACCTCGTAGAGGATGCGCGGTCATTTTGTCAGCGTATTTAGCTTGTAATTTTTTAGGGAAATAAGCGACGAGCAACTTACTTAAAAAAGCATCTTCAGTGATTTCAGGGGTCACTAATTGCTCTTTAAGTACCATCTTAGCGTACGCGACTAATACCGATATTTCAGGACGAGTTAGCGCTCGGCCATTGGCTAAACGTTCAGCTAAATCGTCATCTGTTGGTAAAAATTCAAGTGCACGATCAAGTTTGCCATCTTTTTCAAGATACTGAATAAAACGAATTTGTTCTTTCAACTGCGACACACCATCGACTTGTGTCACTGAAATAGTACGGGTTTGACTTTTACAATCTTGGATCACAATCTCGCTGACTTCGTCGGTCATGTCTTGAAGTAAACGGTTACGCTGTTTAACGGTTAACTCACCTTCTGCCACTAAGGTGTTTAAGAAAATCTTAATGTTAACTTCGTTATCGGAACAATCTACACCGCCAACGTTATCCACAAAGTCAGTGTTCATGCGGCCACCATTAGCGCAATATTCAATACGGCCTAATTGAGTGCAACCTAAGTTACCGCCTTCACCAATGATTTTGGCACGAACTTCTTTACCATTAACCCGTAAAGTATCATTAGCACGGTCGCCGACTTCAGAATGCGATTCTTTGCTCGATTTAACATAGGTACCGATCCCCCCGTTCCAAATCAAATCTACTGGCATTTTCAGTAGTTCTTTCATTAGTTCACTTGGGGTCATGGCGTCTTTGTCAGTGTCTAACATTCGCTTGATTTCTGGCGTCAATTTAATTGACTTGGCAGCACGTAGGAATATCCCACCGCCTTTAGATATCAGTTTCGCGTTGTAGTCTTCCCAGCTTGAGCGAGGTAACACAAACAAACGCTGACGCTCAGCATAGCTTTCTGCAATCTTTGGCGTAGGGTCAATAAAGATGTGCATATGGTTAAATGCAGCAACCAATTGAGTTTGTTCCGATAACAACATGCCGTTACCAAATACGTCACCCGCCATATCACCAATGGCGACACAGCTAAAGGGTGTAGTTTGACAATCTACGCCTATCTCACGGAAATGACGCTTCACTGATTCCCATGCACCACGAGCAGTAATACCCATTTTCTTGTGGTCATAACCGTTACTGCCACCAGAGGCAAACGCATCACCTAACCAGAAGTCATATTCAATCGCAATCTCGTTAGCAATATCGGAGAAGGTCGCGGTGCCTTTGTCGGCTGCAACAACTAAATAAGCATCATCTTCGTCATGGCGAACAACATCGACTGGCGGAACCACTTCACCGTTTTTAATGTTGTCAGAAATATCTAACAACGCACGGATAAAGATGCGGTAACATTGTTGCCCTTCAGTGAAGAATGCCTCACGGCCCCCCTCGGTTGGCAGTTGCTTACAGACAAAGCCACCTTTTGCACCAACAGGGACAATTACGGTGTTTTTCACTTGTTGTGCTTTTACTAAACCGAGTACTTCGGTACGGAAATCTTCACGACGATCTGACCAACGCAAACCACCACGGGCCACTTTACCTCCGCGCAAATGCACACCTTCAACACGAGGTGAATACACGAAAATCTCAAACTTAGGTAACGGCTTAGGCATTTCCGGGATCAAGATTGGCGAAAACTTAAACGAAAGGTAATCTTTTGCTAGGCCATTTGCAGCCGTTTGGTAGAAGTTAGTACGCATTGTGGCGTTAATTAAATCTAAATAACGACGAATAATGCGGTCATCATCCAAGCTTGAAACATCATCAAGTTGTAGGTTCACTTGTTCAAGGAACTTGCTTAACGTCCGGGTTTTTAACTTAGGATTAAACTTACGGATGAACATCTTCACCAATAAGTCCGCTAGTTTAGGATAACGGCTGAAAGTTTCTTCAATGTAAGACTGACTAAATGTCGCATCAATTTGACGCATATATTTAGCATAAGCACGTAAAATAGACACTTCACGACCGCTTAAACCGGTTGACAGTACGATACGATTAAAACCGTCATCTTCCAGTTTCTTTTGCCAAACTTGCAACAATGCCGTTTGGAAACGGTCTTGGCTGTCGGCTAGGTTTTCTGTTGCCGCGCCCTGCACTGTCATTAAGAAGTCTAAAATCCAGAATGTCGCACCGTCATTGGTTTTGACTTCATACGGGCGTTCGTTAATCACCCGTAAGCCAAAGTTTTCAAGCATTGGCAATACATCGGACAAGTGAATAGGTTCGTCTTTATGGAACAGTTTTAAACGAACTTTATTGTTGTTTAACGCCGACTCTTGTGGTTGATAGAACAACATGCCTAACTTGTGATCGTCATCCAATGCTTCTAAATGTTGCATATCGACAACAGCAGAGCTAGGTAATACATCATCTTTATAGCTAGGTGGGAACGTATTTAAATAACGTTTGGTTAAGCCAGTACCGGCTTGTTCCCCAACAGTATTATTTAACGCTGTGTGCAATTTATCATCCCACGAGCGAGCAGCTTCAATAAGATTTTTTTCAATGGCAATCACATCAACATCCATATTGTTATTATCAACTTTGATAATATAGTGAGTTCGAGCCAAGGTTGACTCTGAGAAATAGGTTGTGAACTCAACATCTTCATTACTCTGGAAATGCTGTGCCAGAATGCGTTGAGTATCTTGACGTAATTTAGTGTTGTAACGATCTTTGGACACATACACTAAACACGATAAGAAACGACCATAACCGTCTTTACGCACGAACAGCTTTAATTTATCGCGGTCTTGCATTTCAAGCACGCCATAAGCAATGTCCGATAACTCATCATCTTTCGCTTGAATTAACTCATCGCGAGGTAAGTTCTCAAGGATGTTCATTAACGCTTTGTAATCATGTGAGCGTGGTGCTAGCCCTGAACGGGCCAAGATCCGCTGAACCTTTTCGCGCAGTAATGGGATCTCACGAGGACTCCGGTTATAAAGATTGGAAGCATATAAACCAATGAAGCGATCTTCACCAATGACATTGCCTTTGTTATCGAAGCGTTTAACACCGACATAGTCAACATAAGCCGGACGATGCACACGGCTTTTAGCAGAACTTTTGGTGAGAACGAGTAAGCTTTCATCTAATGCCTCTTTACGAGCAGAATCAGATAAACTTGAGAGTAATAAACCACGCTCACTGTGTGAGGTTTTTGAACGGTTCATTAGTCCTAAGCTAGATTCAATATTAGGAACAAGCTCAACATCGCCTTCAACGCGTTTTAAATCATAATAACGGTAGCCAAGCAAAGTAAAATGGTGGTTGTTCAAATAGTTCAAGAAATCAATCGACTCTTGAAGTTCAGCTTTCTCACCAGGAAACGGACGTGAAGGTAATTGCTTAATAGTCTCGGTTAATGTAGCAGACATTAATTGCCAATCATTGACCGATGCAGTGACATCAGCAAGTACTGTTTGTATTTCTTTTTCGATGGCCTTAATGTCAGCATCACTATTTTGCTTGTCAATTTCGACCAAGAATACCGCCACATTATTGCTACCATCTGTCGCGTCATTCACAAATGACACATCTGTCACCTTGTTATTACCACGCACGACCGCTAATGGCGTATGCAACATCACATGAGCTGTGATGCCCATTCGATTTAACGCCATTGAGAGCGAGTCAACCAAGAAAGGCATATCAAGTTGGATAACCTCAATAATGCTATGAGTTGACTGCCAACCATGTTTGGCTTGGCTAGGATTAAATACACGAATGTGTGTTTTGTCCTGTGCCGTTTTATTCAGTGCATTCCAAAGGCTCACTACGGCACCATACAAATCACTGTCATTACGGGCATTGAGATCGTCTTTTGACATTTGGGCATAGAGGCAGTTAGCAAATTGCTCAACTTGTTTGGCTTGAGAATGAGGGATTTTTGTGTAAATTAAATTGACTACATTTTCCAGTAGTACTGAAGGCATTGCATCTTTCAAGGCCATGGTGCAGATTCCTTAAGCGTCTATGGCAGCGCTCTTATAATTATATGGATGTTTCGGCTTGTTGATTCTGTCGGTCCGAGTCATTTTGTGTATATCACGTCAATAACCGTTTTGTTTAACAAAAGAAACTCATATCTGAGATCTTGTGCAAAGTTTATTACTAAATTGCTGCTATATCGAGGAAAATTTTAGTGGTACATCCTCTATAAATTTAGTAGACAGCATAGATTAGTGTTTAAAATGACATTTAAGTCGTTTGCATAGCGTAACTATGCAAAATAAAAAAGGGAGCTAAGCTCCCTTTTTTATTTAATCATATGTTTTAGCTACTTTTTTCGCCAAAACATAGCTGAAAGTGCTGGTAGAATAATAATTGCTCCTAACATATTCACTAAAAACATAAATGTAAGCAAAATTCCCATATCCATTTGGAACTTAAGGTCTGAGAAGAACCAAGTACTCACTCCAATGGCTAACGTCAAGCCGGTAAAGATAACCGCACTGCCGCGCTCAACTAATGCTTCAAAATACGCTTGTTGCACCGGCATGCCATTACTGAGTTTATTGGACATCGTCGACAAGATATAAATACCGTAATCGACACCAATACCTACACCCAGTGCAATAACGGGTAAGGTACTGACCGCTAGACCAATATCAAGCATTGTCATTAACGCTTGCGCTAATGTCGATACCACATAAAGCGGGATAATCACCGCAATAGTCGCTTTGAGTGATTTAAAGCTAATTAAGCACAATACAAACACGGCACCGTAAACATATAACATCATGGGTAGCTGAGCTTCGCTCACGGCTTCATTTGTGGCCGCCATGACACCTACTGGACCTGATGCCAGCTTAAATTGTAGTGTGTCAGAGTTAAGCTGTGCGGCAACGGCCTTGACTTTATTAACCACAACCTCAATGGTTTCAGCTTTGTGATCGGTTAAGAACAAGTACACTGGCATCACTGAACAATTACCATTGAGCAAACCTGACGTTGTTGGCACTTGGCCAACAGCCTGCACTAAACTCGCGGTGGTACGAGGTAAAATTTCCCAACGCGGATTACCTTCGTTAAACCCAGCATTCACTTTTTTCGCAATCGACGCCAAACTCGCCGTTGACTCAACCCCAGGTGTATTAGCTACCATCCACTCAAATTGATCAATTTGACTTAACACGGAATGATACGTACAAGCCTCAGGTTTGGCTTCTACAATCACTGACATTACATCGGTTGTAATCGAAAAGTGTTTGGTAATAAAGAAGGTATCTTGGTTATAACGTGAATCTTGATGCAGTGCAGGTGCCCCACCCTGTAAATCACCAATTTTCATTTTTGAAGCTTGCTGAAAACCAACCACATAGAGTATGGCTGTCAAAATCAATACCACTACAGCATATTTAGGGGTAGCAAACTTAGACAGTCCACGCCACATTTTTTCGATTTTTTGACGTTTCTGTGGCTTATCTTGTTTAACCGGTAATTCAAAATATGAAATCACCAAAGGTAACAAAATAAGGTTGGTTAAAATAATGACTGCTACGCCTAATGATGCAGAAATTGCCAACTCTCGAATAATACCGATATCAATGGCTAGTAAGGTTAAAAAGCCGACCGTATCTGATAATAGCGCAACCCCACCGGGCACTAATAAACTGCGAAAAGCCGATGCAGACGCCGCTTTCGTTGTTTGGCCATCAAGCACACGACGACGTACAGCATTGATCATCTGCACCCCATGGCTGACACCAATGGCAAACACTAAAAATGGCACTAAAATCGACATGGGGTCTAAGCCAAATCCGACCACAGTTAAGAGTCCTAATTGCCAAAATACCGCAACCAAACTACACATTAATGGCAATATGGTTAGCATTATCGATTTTGAGAATAAGTACACCATCACAGCGGTAATGGCAATGGCTATCAAAAAGAACAGCAGAACGCCTTTGGCGCCTTCTGCAACATCCCCTGCCATTTTTGCAAAACCGATGATATGAATCTTAATTTTATCGTTTTCAAACTTGCCACGAAGCTCTTGTTCTAACTGATTAGCAAACGCAATAGTATCAATGGCTTTACCTGTTTGCGGGTCAAACTCCATTAACTGTGCAGATACCATGGCAGAGGTATAATCATTGCCAATGAGTCGGCCAACAATACCGGCTTTTTCGATATTATTACGCACAACGTTAAGACTGTACTCGTCATTACGAAAGTCCGCCGGGATAACCGGACCGCCAGCAAAGCCATCTTCAACGACTTCGGTAAACCGAGTTGAAGGTGAAAAGAGAGACTTAACCTGAGAACGTTCTACGCCCGGAATAAAAAATAATTGATCGTGTACATTTTTCAGTGCATCAAAAAATTCCGGATTGAATATATTGCCACTAGTGTCTTCAACCGCAACCATAATGCTGTTGGCACCACCAAAATCTTTCTGGTGTTTAGTATACGTTTTCATGTAAGTGTGATTGAGAGGGATATTTTTACTAAAAGCCGCATCCATTTTTAATTGGCTGGCTTGATACCCTAAAAAAATAGTAATAAAAATAAACGAAATTATGACCCATTTCCGATTACGGAATAAATGAGATTCAAATCCATTGACCAGTTTTTCTAACATCTTTTCGGCCCTATTATTGTTGTTTTAATTGTCCAATCTAACCCAAGAGTTAGTCAAGCTGGAACAGTCCCTTAGAACCGGCAAACCATAACTGGCCTTTACTGTCTTTGGCAATTGCGACAATATTTTCACCTTGACGTCTGGTAACAATGGTTGCTTTACCATCATCGACAGACAACACAATCCCAGCATTTCCGACTAGGTAAAGGTCATTACTAGGTGTAATAAGTGCGCTATTGATTGATGATTGGACAGGTAAATCCACTTGTTGCCATTCTGATAGACTTAAATCCGACCTAAATACATGACCACGAAGCCCCATTACATAGACATCTTCCCCAACCGAAATGGCATTAAACATTGAGCCATCATAGTCAAAATTGGTTTTTGAGAATGTGTGACCATTATCATCCGATACCGCTACCATGCCCTGCTCACCGACAAGCAACAAGCGATTATCTTGCAAACGAATTAAACGGTTAAAATGAGGTAATAAAAACGATCGCTGAGATAAGTAATAGGCTTCATTTTCGGCTTTAAGGTCATTTAAATAGGATACGTCTTCTTCAAAGAGCAATTCTTGGTGATACTCTTCCAGCCATGTTTTACCGCCATCTGAGGTGCGATAAAATAATCCATACGCACCAACTGCAATACCATCAACAGGGCTGTAGAAACGCACATCCATAAAGGGTTTTTCAATGTCAGCAGATTGCATCTGCACAGACCACGTTAATCCACCGTCTTGGGTGTGAATGATGGTTGCATCATGTCCGACGGCCCAACCTTGTTTCTCATCGAAGAAAAAAACTTTGGTTAACTGAGATAATACTGGAGTTGCAACTTGATGCCATTGATTATTCTCTAAGCGCAATACATTACCGCGTTGGCCTACCGCAACAAGTGTGTCGCCCGCATTGGCAATATCAAGTAATAAAGAGGATTGAGCTAAGGGTTGAATTTGAACAGAAAGAGGATCGAGTTGAGCATCTACTGAAGTAGTAAATAAACATGCACTAATCCCAATCGCCACTACACTGCGAAGCATGTTAAACGTCATACAAACTTCCTTTACAATTTATTATAGGGGCGTAAAACGCCCCTTTTTTTATTTATGGCTAATTAACGAATACCAGCACGTCTTAATGCGTCCGGGGTAAAGTTAGCTTCAGAAAGTGATGCATCAAAATTGTACATACGACCTTCATTGTCTAAACCCATCGCTAAATAACGACGTGATTGAAGATCATGGAAGACTTCTAATGTACTCCACAGAGTAGGCACTTCATAATAATTGATACTATGAGCGACACCGACACGATAAAGTTCATCGCGGTTATCGTATATATCCGTTACAGATATTTGCCAAGAATCTTCGTCAATATAAAACACTCGGGTCTTATAGGTATGGCGCATTCCTTCTTTTAATGTTGCTTTCACTTCCCATACGCGATGCTTTTCATAACGTGCATATTCAGGATTAATATGACCAGGTTTTAAAATTTGGTCGTATTTCAATGCATCTGAATGTAAACGATAATCATTATATGGAATGTAAAGTTCTTTTTTGCCGACTAACTCCCAGTTATATCGCATTGGAGAACCGTTAAACATATCGAAATCATCGGTTGTTCTCAATCCATCGGACACAGTACCTGGCGTATCAAAAGCGACGTTAGGCGCTTTACGAACGCGACGCTGTCCAGTGTTATAGGTCCAAGCTTGGCGTGGTAACGCTTCTTGATCCATGGTTTCTTTTACCAACAACGCAGTACCGGCTAAACGCGCTGGCTGAGTGACCACCTGCTTAAAGTAGAACAAAGTATTCGTTTCTTTAAGTTTGTCTAGGGTCACTTCAGGGCGAGAATATTCAAAGCGAATTGCCTCAGCAGTTTCTACCAATGTATAAGAACCATTAGACATTGGCGCTGCTTGGCTTCGATACGTTTCTACATCAACACCGCGAAAACGTAGAATATGATTCCAAATGACTTCTAGACCGTTAGCAGGGATAGGAAAAGGAACACCGATAGTCGCGCCAGTAATACCGTTGCCTTGAGACACTAACTCAGCTCTGGCAGCGTTGACTTTGGTCGCATCTGAGACATATTGAGGTACTGCAGCAGTACGACGGCTCTCATACACATTCATTTTGTAAGTATCTGGATATACTTCAAATAATTCTTTCTGCCCAGGAGATAAAAACTCAGCATATTGCGCTTTATTTGCATTAGTAATTGTAAATAACGCTTTGTCACTCGGGAAAGGATCTGGATGATGCATGCCCTTAGTGTACCCAGCAATAGGCTTACTAATACCACCACTCCAAGCAGGAATTGAACCATCAGCATTAGCCGCTTTTTCAGCACCCAAGGGCGTTAATGATGTACCCAATTTGTCTGCATCAGCTTGTGATACTTTCGCCAGCGCAGCAGGTGCACTCAGTGCTATCATCACTGCTGCCGATAATATCGTCAGTTTCTTCATTATAATTATCCTTTTAAATCGAATACTTGACGTTGAAAGAGATGTAATCTCGATCTGTCATGGCATTTGTTGTTCCTACCCCACCAAAGAAGCTGTTGTAAGAAATATCCGCACCCCAACGACTTTGATAATCAAAGTTCACTCCCAGAGCAACAGATTTTCTGCCTTCGGTGAATAAGAACATCGGATCCGGTGTAATACCATCAACATCATGAGAGAAGATAATTCTTGGGTACATGTTCACACCCGCAAAAAAATTGTTAAAGTCAGCTTTAGCCACTAAACGATAACCCCAAGCAAAATCAGTTGGGAATGGGTTGGTCTCTGGGCCATTATGCACAGCCGCAATAATGCCGGTCATTTCTGGATTACCACCAGAACGAGCCGTTCCTGGACCATTTAAACGTAATTCATCAAAATCAGGCATATCATGGACCCATACGCCGCCCACTTCCGCCAACATGGTCAAATTGTCTAAACCGAGTGTAGGACCAAACAAGTGAGTAAAGGTCATTTGCGCTTGAGTGGTATCAGTGAGAATGAAACCATCAACCGTTTCACCAGGATCAGGAACATCCAGTTGCGAAATACCATCAAGATCAGGGCGGAGTCCTGCGTTAGCTAATTGCTGAGGCATAGCAGCAAACAATAACTCTACGTCATCTATTTGCAATGGCTCATCAACACGATGGGAAATTTCACCGGCAACGGAAGTGTCACCCACTAAGGTGTTAAAGCTAAAACCATACAATTGGATATCTTCAGGATAGACAATTTGTGACTTAGTAAAGGTTTCCATGCTTAACAACAGCTCGCGGTCAATAACCCCACCACTTTGTGCTAAACGACCATAATCACGACCAATAGCTCCGGCAGTAAAATTAGAAGCTGTACCGCTAATAAGTGGACGACGGCTATGGTAGTTCATGTAATACAAACCAAATTCAGTTTCACCTAGTTCTGGCGAATAATAACCTAACTTAACCCCAAATTGGCCATCATCACTTGGATCTGCAGCATCTTTAACTAAAGCTGCTTTGGTTGAATACGACAACATATAAGCTGCATAAGCCGAATTAAATCCGCTCGCTGCCGCCGCGTCATATAGACGTGTGTATTCAGAAATCAGGAAATCTTGGTTGATGTCTGGGTTAGAGTTGAAACCCAATTGCGCATTTTGGTTATAGCCGCCAAAACCAGCGAAATCATTGGTTGCAAAGTTTGAACCAGGTGTAGGGACCCAAATTGGTTGCCAGTCATATTGATAAAATGCTTCAAGGTTTAAGTTCTCACTTAGCCCTAACGATGCCCAAACCATACCTTGCGGACGGAAAGCTTCTTTAAGCTCTGCACCAGGTGCATTGAGGATGTTTAAATCTACAGCATTAATTTCAGCGATACCGTGAGAAATAAGGGTACTTTCACCCCAAGAAACCACTTGGTTACCCACGCGAACACTTAATGGATTTGCGCCGTCGTTTAAATTCCAGTTACCGTAAACAAATGCATCTAATAAGCGAATGTCTTTACATTGCACTTCTGATGCTTTGTTGTCTTCACAAGGATCAAATTCTTTGCCCGTTAATGGATCATTAAAATCATAATCACCGTCATTTAGCTTACGGTCATAAAAATACATACCGCGTAAAAAGACGCCGTAGTTTTCATATTTTAAAGACAGCTCATGAAGACCTTTGACGATCTCAGAAGTGGTATCACCTTGTGCATACAGTAAATTACTTAAATCATTGTTGCTTGAATAAGAACCTGGCTGCTCCCAAATCTCCGCTGAGGTATATTTGGTTGAACCAAATGCACCACCAAATGCAGAGTAACCTGACCAATCAAATTGTGGTTGATTCACCTTACCGATTTGGTCATTCCAATCACGGTCTGATACACGCCAGCTGGCGCCGACAGTCCAAGTTGAATCAAAAGTGCCCCGAACATCACCCCAATCAAATGAAACCGCTGAAGCAGAAGTACTCATCCCCAAACATAATGCCGACACCACCCCCAAAGCGAGAGTCGACCTGTTAAATCTTTTTTTAACAATATTCATTTTAGTTCATCTCCGTAACCTGTTGGATTAGTTGTTATAGGAATTTAACCAACATCTTGTTAGCCCACAGGCAACACTATTGTTACAGCATTTAACTATATTGAGCAAGGTCAAAAAAAAGAAAATGTTTAAGAAAATTAACGCTGTGTGACCAAATATGATCAAATAAAACAGGCCTATATTTGAATTATCAACGACGATAAAATTACAATCATTCCACAATTAATGAAAAAAGTTTATTTTCATAGACTTATAAGTATTCAAGGACGGCTACTTAACACATAACTAATGAATCAAACGTTTGAAGTAAATACTCTATAATTTAGTAATTGATTTAAAATTCCCTTCAGGACTCAGGACTAATTTAAACTGTCCGTGGATGCCTTGAAGGGTTAAATAAGGTCTAAAATACTTACCATTTATGTGCAAAACACGACCTTGGTGGTCCCTTACCTGCACTTTTTCTGCAAGTCCTTGGTAATAAGGTAGAAATGCTTCATAACTCACGTTGAGAGAAAACAAAAAATCCATAATTTACTCCATAAAAAAGGAGAGCAAGCTCTCCTTTTTTCGATTTCAGGCCACGCGATTATTCACCCTAAATAAGCGTGAATGTCGACCATTATTCTACTAGCGATTTAGTCACTTTTTCATACAAATCTGTCGATAAATCTGGCAGTGATTTTAATTCGACTAAACACTGTTTCATTAATTGTTGGCGCTGTTGATCAAACTTTGCAAACTGAATTAATGGCGTGATCATTCGTGATGCGACTTGTGGGTTTGTTTTATTCAATTTCACTAAAATTTTGGTTAAATAGCGATACCCTTCACCATCGGCACGATGGAATTGATAGGTATTGGCAGCCACAAAAGCGCCAATTAATGAACGAATACGGTTTGGATTTGAAAAACTAAAACTCGGATGTTTGGTCAGCGTTTTAATTTGTTCTATCACCTCATCACTATTGACTAAAGCTTGCAGAGTAAGCCATTTATCCATTACTAATGGGGTTGATTGCCACGTAGACTCAAAGTCGCTGAGTAACATAGGTAAACAGGTTAATTTTGCCGTAGCTGCCGCTTTCAAAGCACCTAAGCTGTCAGTCATGTTACTAGCGGAATAGTATTGTTTTTCAACTAATGATTCATGAGTATCTGTCACTTGGCATAGTAATGATAAGGCAATATTTTTAAATGCCCGCGCACCGGCATTATCAACAAGCAATAGCTCTCGATAACGAACCAATAACTCATCTTCACAAGCTGATGCGAGCTCTTCAATAACAAACTCTCTGGCTTTAGCCAATGCGTCTAAATCAACATTATCCACCTGCTCTATTAATGCTGAGGCCGAAGGAATAGAGAGAATTTCAGCCACTAAGGCTTGATCTATATTGGCGTCTAAAATGACACCTCTGAATGCTTCAATAACACGATTATCAACCATCATGACTTGCTGCTTTTGCAACTGAGCAACGTTGTTCCATATGGTTTGACTGATTAATTGTACTGATGCTTCCCAGCGAGCCACTTCGCTAGAGGCATAACGCATAAGGTGAACAAGATGGTCAATGCTAAAGTCGTAAACCAGCTTAACGGGTGCCGAAAAGTCTTGTAGTAAAGAGGCTACAGGCGCATTGTCCAGTCCATCAAACACAAATGTTTGGCTGGCTTTAGTCACATCAAGCACTTTATTGACAATTGATTGCCCTGCACTGTCCAATAATTCAACACTGAACGGTATATGAAGTGTTTGCCCCTTAACGCCTTGTGACATTACTTGCTGAGAAACGGTTAAGTGATACTCACCCTTGTCTGCATTAAAACTGTCTTTAACTGTCACCACAGGCGTGCCGGCTTGGCTATACCAACGACGGAATAAGCTTAAATCTTTACCGCTGGCGTCTTGCATAGCATTAACAAAGTCATCACAGGTTACCGCTTGGCCATCATGACGTTCAAAATAGCATTTCATCCCTGCTTGGAAACCTTCCTCACCTAAAATGGTGTGCATCATACGGATCACTTCAGCCCCTTTGTCGTAAACCGTCACAGTATAGAAATTATTCATTTCAATCACGCTTTCAGGACGAATAGGATGAGACATAGGACCGGCATCTTCGGCAAACTGTTGGTTTTTCATCACTCGGATAGCATGAATTCGATTTACGGCGCGAGAACCCACATCGGAACTAAATTCTTGATCGCGAAAAACCGTTAAGCCTTCTTTTAAACTTAACTGAAACCAATCACGACACGTCACTCGGTTACCGGTCCAGTTATGAAAATACTCATGGGCAACAACAGACTCAATACCATGATAATCGTCATCTGTAGCACTGGCTTTATCCGCCAGAACGAACTTGGTATTAAAGACATTCAAACCTTTATTTTCCATGGCGCCCATATTGAAAAAATCAACGGCAACAATCATATAAATACATGCCTATGCACTTGGCTCAGTAAGAATGTATTGGCGTGTGAATTATTGCCAAATTTAACAATCTGTTAGGTAT